>DASYUQ010000026.1 GCA_036001065.1 Candidatus Methylomirabilota bacterium | reverse complement strand
TCCAACTATTCGCGCCTAGGAAGGCACCGTGTACGTCGTTCGTGGACAGATTTAGTATCAACAAGTTGGAACGGCACTAGGAAGGCACCGTGTACGTCGTTCGTGGACAGATTTAGTATCAACAAGTTGGAACGGCACTAGCGCACGACGTGCGCGCGGATCCAGTCGCCGAGGCGCTCGCCCACCGGGCGGACGTCGCACGGCAGCCGGTGGCCCCACTTCCGGACGAACCGCTGCAGCGCCGCTTCGCGCTGGGCCAGGTCGGCCCGCTCGCGGTCGGGCCGCTCCGCGAAGTCCCGTGTGCGCGTTCCGCCACCGCGGTGATGAAAAGGCGCGTGCACGACGACGCACCGCCGTCCCGTCTCCCTGACCGCCATGGACAGGTCGCGGTCGATGCCGTGGAAGAAGCCATATCCCTCGTCGAGGCCGCCGACCGCCTCCATCAGGTCGCGGCGCAGGCCGAGGCACACGGCGTCGACGACGGCAACCTCCTCCCACGGCGCCTTCACCGTCGGGCCCTCGACGAGGCTGTGGACGATCGTCCGCCCCGCGACGCGCCCGTTTCTCCGGATCCGCTTGGCGCCGTACAGCCCGGCCAGGCCGATCCCCGGCTCGGCCAGCGCGGCCAGCAGGCGCCCGAGCCAGGCCGGCTCCACCAGCTCGGTGTCGTTGTGCAGCAGACAGACGAACTCGGTTCGGGCCAGCCGCCATCCGCGGTTCAGCGCGGCGATGACCGAGGCGTTGCTCCCCGACGCGTCGTAGCGGAGCGGGAACGGGGAGCCGAACCGCTGGAAGAACTCGCGGGTGCCGTCCGTCGAGCCGTTGTCGATCACGACGAGGCCGAAGGGCTCAGGGGTCGCCCGCAGGCTCTCCAGGCAGCGGCGGGTCAAGGCGAGCTGGTTGTACACGCACAGCACGAGCGTGACGCGGGGGCTCATACATCGGAGGGGGCCTCGGCGGCCCCCTCCGAGACCTCCCCCACCACCCTCCGATACCTCCCCACCCCTTTTCGTTGCGCCGGCAAAGCCGGCGCTCGAAGGAGCACGCTCGGCACGCGATACCCCGTTTGCGCTGACAGCGGGTGGCTCATCCGCCCAGGTACAATCGCTTGACGTCGGGCTCGGCCAGCAGCTGCTGGCCCGGGCCCTCGAACCGGTTCCGCCCCAGCTCGAGGACGTAGCCGCGGTCGGCGACGGCCAGGGCCCGGGCGGCGTTCTGCTCGACCAGCATCAGCGTGTAGCCGGCCCGCTTCATCTCCACGAGCTTTTCGAAGATGAGGGTCACGAACTTGGGCGCCAGCCCCAGCGACGGCTCATCGAGCAGGATGAGCTTCGGCGCCGTCATCAGCGCGCGGCCGATGGCCACCATCTGCTGCTCGCCGCCCGACATGGTGCCGGCCTTCTGCTTCCGGCGCTCGGCCAGCACCGGGAACAGCGCGTACACGCGCTCCAGCGCGGCGGTGACGCGCGCGGCCTCGGTCACGATGTACGCGCCCATCTCGAGGTTCTCGAGCACCGTCATCTGGGGGAAGACGATGCGCCCCTGGGGGACGTAAGCGAGGCCCCTCTGCAGCACGAGGTCGGGCCGCAGCCCCGTGATGTCCTCGCCGTTGAACGTGATCGTCCCGGCCCGCGGGCGGAGCAGCCCGACGATCGTCTTGAACGCGGTCGATTTCCCGGCGCCGTTCGGCCCGATGATGCTGACGATCTCGCCCGGCCGTACGGACAGCGCGACATCGTGCAGGATGTCGATCTTGCCGTAGCCCCCGGTGATCTTCTCGGCCGTCAGCAGGGCTCCATCCTTCATGGACGGGCCTCGCAGATATAAAGGATGTGGGGATAGGGCAGCACGTCGACCATGAGGTGGCGGCGGACGGCGAAGCCGCTCGCTTCCAGGGTCCCGCTCAGCGCCTCCGCGCTCCAGTAGTGCAGGGGACGGCCGGGCGCCATCGCCTTGTCCAGCGCCCACGTGAACCAGCGCTTCGGCGCCGGGCGCGTGTCCACGTCCTTGAGGAGCAGGAGCCCGCGCGGCGGCAGGCTTCGGCGGAGCTGGGCGAGCAGCGGCGCCACCGCCGCGGGCGGGATGTGGTGCACGATGTCGAGCATGTAGGCGGCCAGCACCTCGCCGTCGCCCTTGAAGTCGCGGGCGTCCCCTACCTCGTAGCTCACGTTGTCGAGCCCCAGGCGGGCGGCGGCGCGCCGCGCCAGCGCGATCCGGCGCCCGTTGATGTCGAGCCCCCGGATGAAGCGGCGGGGGCCGGTGGCGGCGTAATAGAGCGAGAACAGGCCGAAGCCGCAGCCGATGTCGAGCACCGGCCCCGCCGGGGGCAGGTACTGACCGATCTCGTCGAGGAACCGCTGGCGCAGGATCCAGAAGCGAGCCCAGCAGTAGGCGCGGACGATGGGGTCGTCGTAGGCCCGGATGATGCTACGAATCGTCTTGCTTCGCATAGACGATGTACCCGTCACCCTGCGCGTGGAGCCGGTAGGCCGCCGCCAGGTGGCGATGGAGCTCGGGGAACGTCTCGACGCGCTCGGCGCCGCCGGCCGGCCAGCCCCGCCGGAAGAGCACGATGAACCGCGGCGGGCGGCGCCCCAGATCACGCAGGAACTCGGCCCGCAACCGCTGGACCGCCGGGGCGCTCGGGTCGTGGAAGAGGGGAAAGTCGTAGAGAAACCGCGTGGGCTGCACCGCGCGGAGCCGGAGCAGGGCGTGCACGCCCCCTTCGGAGGTGTCGAGCACCTGGATGAGGTCGCCCGGCCCCAGGCGCCCGCCGAGCTCGCGGACGACGGCGCTCACGCGCCGCTCCTTGTCGCGGATCCACTCCGCGTCACCGGCCTCGACCCCCTTGGCGCCGAACAGGAGCCCGAGGGCGGCGAGATTGCCGGCCAGCAGCGCCCCCGCCACCCACCGGCGCGAGCGGAGCATCGGCTCCAGCTCCGAGAACAGCAGGACGGCGGCGAAGGCCGCCAGCGGGTACACGTGGTACTCCCAGCCCTTGCCCTGTCCGACGTAGTGCACGACCCCGTAGGCGAGGCCGAGCGCGGCGATGCCGTGGCGAGGCGTGAACCGTCGATGGGCGGCGGCGCTGCCCAGGCTCAGCGCCACGGCGACGCCGACGGGAATCCACGCCTGCCACCGGTGGAACCCCCAGGGGACGGGACGGCCCAGACGCGAGTAGAGCGGCACCAGGTAGTCGAGGGCGACGGCGCGCCAGGCCGGCAAGGCGCCCAGGGCCGCCATCCAGCCGACGACCGCCAGCAGAGGCAGCGCCACGCCGGCGACGAAGATGGTCGCCGGCAGCGCGGCGCCGGCGCGCCAGGCGCCGACCAGCACGACGAGCCCGAGCGCCGCGGCGAAGAGCGCCGCGTGAGGTTTGATGGTGATGGACGCGCCGAGGGCCAGCCCGCCCCACGCGAGCGAGGTCGCCTGGCGTGGGCACTCGAGCCACCGGGCCACGCCGAGGGCGCCCAGGAGGAGGAGCGGGCACAGCAGGAAGTCGCGCTGGCCCGCCTGCCAGGCGCCGCCCGCCAAATGATGCACGGCGAAGAACAGCCCGCCCCCCGCCGCCGCGACGAGCCCCCAGGGCGCGGCGAGCGCCCCCACCGCCAGCGCCCCGCTCGCGAGCCACGCGAGGTCGAACGCGCGCCAGGCGAGGTCACCGGGCCCGCCGAAGCGCAGCACCGCCAGGTGCAGCAGGTACACGCCGGGGGCGTTCATGTCGAAGAGGTCCCGGTAGGGCGCTGCCCCCTCGGTGATCCGCCAGGCGATGTAGTGCATGATGGGCGCGTCGTGGATCAGCGGCCAGGCGAGCGATCGCCACCCGAGGGAGGCCACCAGCGCGGCGAGCCCCCCGAGCAGCACCGCGCTAACGGCCGAAGTAGGCTTCAATGACCCGCTCGTTCGCCTGGATCGCGCCGGGCGATCCCTCGGCGATCTTCTCGCCGTGGTCGAGGACGAACACCATCTCGCAGAGGCCCATGACCACCTTCATGTCGTGCTCGACGAGGAGGATCGTCTTGCCCCGGTCGCGCAGCCGGCCGATCGCCTCCAGCAGTTCATTGAGGAGGGTCCGGTTCACGCCGGCGGCCGGCTCGTCGAGGAGGATCAGCGAGGGGTCGCGCATGAGCATCCGGATGAACTCGACGAGCTTCTGCTGACCGTAGGAGAGGTTCCCCGCGTACTCGCCGGCCAGCCGCTCGAGCTTGACGAAGCGGAGCAGATCGAGCGCACGCTTCCGCGCCTCCGACACCGCGCCATCGGTGACGACGAGTAGGTTCTCGAGCGCGGTCAGCTCGGGGAAGACCCGGATGATCTGGAAGGTCCGCCCGATCCCCTTCCGCGCGATCTCGTGGGGCGCGCGGCCGTCGATGCGCTCGCCCGCAAAGAACACCTCGCCGACGTCGCGACGCTCGAGCCCGGTGATGCAGTTGAAGAGCGTGGTCTTTCCCGAGCCGTTGGGGCCGATGAGCCCGTAGATCCGCCCGGGCTCGAGGGCGAGCGACACCCCGTTGACGGCCGTCACGCCCCCGAAGCTCTTCCGGAGTCGTCGGATCTCGAGGATCGGCGTCACCGTCGCCCCCGACCGCGGCGCCGGTCGCATCAGACGGTCCTCGGCAACCGGTACCGCTGCTGGAGCACCCCCAGCACGCCGCGCGGCATGACGAGAACGACGCCGACGATGAGGGCGCCGAAGAGGATCTCGTGGAGGTAGAGAAAGCGGACCCAGACGAGCTCCTGGAAGACGAAGAGGGTCACGGCCCCCAGGACCGGCCCCCAGATCGTCCCCTTCCCGCCGAAGAGCGCCATGACGATCATCGTGATGGTGGTGATGAGGGGAAAGACGCTGATCGGCTCGATGTAGCCCTGGTCGCGGGCGAAGAACGCACCCACCACCCCGGGCACGAACGCCGAGAGCAGGAAGGCGTACAGCTTGTGGCGGGCGGTGTCGATGCCCATCGCCTCGGCAGCGATCTCGTCCTCCCTGATCGTCATGAGCCTGAGCCCGAAGCGCGAGGTGATGATGAGGTGGGCGCCGGCGGTGACGGCGACCGCCGCCAGCCCCGTGGCGTAGTAGATCGCGACGCTGGCGTACAGGGTGGGGAGCGAGAGCCCTAGCCCGCCGCCGGTCAGCCCCTCGAAGTAGGAGACGAGGACCCGCATGACCTCGTTGAGCCCCAGCATCGAGATCGCGAAGTAGGGCCCCTTCAGCCGGAGGCAGGGGTACCCGATGATGAGCGCCAGGATCACCGCCGCGACGCCGGCCATCAGGGACGCCGGGATCCAGTGCCACCCGTGGGTGGCGATGAGAATCGCCCCGGCATAGGCCCCGGTGCCGAAGAAGGCGACGTGCCCGAATGAGACGTAGCCGGTGAGACCGGAGATGAGGTTCCAGCTCTGGGCGAGGGCAATCCACATGAACAGCTGGAGCATGAACCGGATCCCGTACCCGGTCGCCACCAGGGGATAGAGCGCGAGGAGGACGAGCGCCACGGCCAGGGCCGCCGCCACCGCCCGCCTCATCGCGCGCGTCCCCCCAGGAGTCCAGTGGGACGCAGGAGGAGGACCAGGACCAGCAGCAGGTAGGCCACCGCCTCCGAGAGCTGGGTGGTGAGGAACAGCGACGAGAGCTGCTCCACGAGCCCGAGGAGCATCCCGCCCAGGAGGGCGCCGGGGTAGTTCCCGGCCCCACCGAGCACGATGACCAGGAACGACTTGAATGTGTAGACCTGCCCCATCTCCGGCTGGATGGCGAACATCACCGCCACCAGGCTCCCGCCCGCGGCGGCCAGGGCCGAGGCGATGCCGAAGGCGTAGAGGTGAATGCGGGGGACGTTGATGCCGCAGACCATGGCGACCTCACTCGACTGGGAGGTGGCGCGAAGGGCCTTGCCGAGCTTGGTCTTCTGCAGAAACCAGTAGGCGAACAGCGTGATCGCCACCGCGACGGCGAACGAGATCAGCCGCGACTTGGACAGCGCCAGCGGCCCCACCAGGAAGGCGCCGGTGAGGAATTCGACCGATCGGAGGTCCGCGGTGAAGGCGAGCCGGGCCAGGTTCACCAACGCGATCGAGATCCCGAAGGTCAGCAGGAGCGAGGACAGCTCGGGCGCGTTCACCACCCGCGTCACCAGCGTGTACTGCAGGAGCAGGCCGATGGCGAAGAGGAGCGGCATGGACGCCAGCAGCGAGAGATAGGGGTTGATGCCGAGGAGCTGGAACCACCAGAACGTCGTGTACGCCCCCAGCATGAGGAGCGTGCCGTGCGCGATGTTGATGACCCGCATGACGCCGAAGATCAGGGCCAGCCCCAGCGCGACCATGGAGTAGAGCGCGCCGGCCAGGAGGCCGGAGATCACCACCTGGCCCACCATGGTGGGGGTGATGGTGACGGACATCAGGACAATCGGAGGGGGCCCCCTCCGAACTCCCTGGTCGAAGGGGGCCTCACGGTCCCCTCCGAACCACCCCAACGGCTGCGGCCGGCAGAGCCGGCGCTCGATCCGCCGCCCCGTCTATCGTTGGCTCCACGGCGATGTCGGCAACCGCGGCTTCGCCGCCGCCACGTCGTCGGGCCAGACCATGACCTCTTTGCCGTCCTGCCACCCCGCGTCCAGCCGAGAGGGGGAAGGGGTCAGCGTTGACTCCACGGCGGCGTGGGGAACCTCGCCTTTCCGGTCGCCAGCTCGTCCGGCCAGACGATCACCTTCCTGCCTTCTTGCCACTGGAACATCACCATCTTGTGCGAGATCTGGAAGCCGTCCTTGTCGACCTTGAACCCGCCGTACACGGTGTTGAGGTCCATCTTGAGGATCGCATCCCGAATCTTTTCGCCGTCGAGGGAGCCTGCGCGCTTGATCCCCTCCACCAGGATCTGGCAGCCGGCGTACCCGCCGGCGGAGTGGTAGGAGAGGTCGGCGGCGGGGAACTCGCGCTTGTAGGCCTCGGTGAACTCCTTGGCGCCGGGGTACGGCAGCTCCGGCTCCCACTGGGTGGCGCCGTAGACGAACTCGGCGTTCTTCCCGAGCAGGTCGTAGAACTTTGGCAGGTCACCGCCCACCGTCACCCCGTACATCTTGGGGTTCACGTTCAACTCTCTCATCTGGCGGGTGATGGCCACCGCGTCGTCGAAGTAGCTGGCGGCGCCGAGCACGTCGGGGTTCGCCGCGCGGACCTTGGTCAGGATCGCCGAAAAGTCGGTGTGGCCCTTGGGGTAGGCCTCGACGAAAACGACCTGGAGCCCCTTCTGCTTGGCCAGCTCGATGGTCCCCTGGACGGTCGCCTTGGGGAAGAGGGTGTCCTCGTTGATGATGGCCACCGTCTTGAGGCCCCTCTTGGCCGCCACGTCGAGGAGCCCCTCCAGGTACACCTCGGCCGGGGACTGGACCATGAAGATGAACTTCCGCCCCTTCTTGAAGATCGACGTCGTGGAGGCCATGGGAGCCACCATCGGCATCTTGTACTTCTCGGTGACGTTGGCGACCGCCTCGGTGATGGCGGACGAGTACGGGCCCATCACCACATCGACCTTGTCCTGGGTGACGAGCTTCTCGTAGAGGCGCACGCCGGTGGCGGGCTGGGACTGGTCGTCGTAGAGCACGAACTCGATCTTCCGCCCCAGCGCCCCGCCCTTCTCGTTCACGTGCTTGGCGCAGAGCTGGTAGCCACGGTGCTGGTTCTGTCCGAGCGCCGAGTAGGTGCCGGACAGGGAGAGCGAGGCGCCGATACGGATCGGCTCCTGCGCGTGAGCACCCAAGCTCGTGGCGAAGACGGCGACGGCGGCGAGGAGCGCGCCGAAAGCTTTGCGTGTCATGAGTGGTCCTCCTGGGGGATAAGAGCCCATCACGAATAGCATCCGGCCCCGCGGGGTGTCAAGGCCGCGGCGGCTTTTGACGGGCCGCGGCGCCGGCGCGTACACTCCGCTCTCATCATGGCGGTCCCGCCCCTCGACGGCCTCGGCGTGCTCGACCTCACCAACCAGCTGGCCGGCCCCTACTGCACGATGCTGCTGGGCGACCTGGGTGCCGACGTGATCAAGGTGGAGCGCCCCGGGACGGGCGACGAGGCCCGCGCCGGGGGCCCGCACATCGCCGGCGAGTCGGCGCCATTCATGATCGTCAATCGCAACAAGCGCAGCCTCACGATCGACCTCAAGACTGCCGAGGGGCGCACGCTGGCCCGGCGCCTCGCCCAGCGCGCCGACGTGATCGTCGAGAACTGGCGCCCGGGGACGGCGGCCCGCCTGGGTCTCGGCTATGAGGACGTCCGGGCCCACACGCCGCGCGTCATCTACTGCTCGATCTCGGGCTTCGGGCAGACCGGACCCTATGCCCCGCGCGGGGGGTTCGACCGCATCGCGCAGGGGATGGCGGGGCTGATGTCGATCAACGGCGAGGAGGACGGCCCGCCACTGCCGGTGCCCGTTCCCGTCGCCGACATCGGCGCCGGAATGTTCGCGGCCCTCGCCGTCCTGGCCGCGCTGCAGGCGCGCGCTCGCACGGGCCAGGGCCAGCAGATCGACGCCTCGCTCCTCGAAACGCCGATCGCTTGGGCGGTGTACGAGGCGGCCGCGCACTTCGCGACGGGTGAGGTGCCTCCGCGGCTGGGCCAGGGGCATCGCACCAACGCGCCGTATCAGGCGTTCCGCACCGCCGACGGCTGGATCAACCTGGGCGGCGGCTCCCCGACCTTCTGGCCGCAGATCTGCGGACTGCTCGGGCTGGAGACGCTCGTCGACGACCCCCGCTTCGCCACGCCGGCCCTCCGCGTCCGGAATCGCAAAGCGCTGGCTGCGCTCCTCGAGGAACGATTTACAACAGCGCCGACCTCGGTCTGGCTCGAACGCCTGGAGGGGGCCGGAGTGCCCGCCGGTCCCATTCTGACCTACGATCAGGTCTTCGCAGACCCGCACGTACGCCAGCGCCAGATGGTGGTCGAGGTCGACCACCCGCGCGCGGGGCGGACGCGCATCCTTGGCATCCCTTACAAACTCTCCGGCACGCCCGGCGCGATCCGCCGGCCGGCGCCCATGCTGGGGGAGCACACCGACGAGATACTCCGGGGGCTGGGCTACGACGCGGCAGCGATCAGGAGCCTGCGCGAGCGGAAGATCGTCTGACCCGCGCCCGCCGGAGTCCTAGCCCCGGAACTCCTCGTCCAGGATCTCCCGGATGAACCGGTCGACCGAGACGGGATAGAACCGCGCGTCGGGAGACACGATCACGCCGGTGTCGATGACCTCCCGTTGCGCCAGCTCCTCCAGCACCCGTTCGAGATGGCCCTCGGGGTCTCGGCCCTGGCGGCGGATCGAGAGCTCCTCGCTCTCGAGCGCGACCCGCGAGGCGTAACGGAAGCTGAAGACGCGCGCGACCAGCGCGTGGTGCATCAGCTCGCGCTCGCCGAACAGCTCGCCATAGGTCGGCCCGTCCCGCCCGGGGGCGATGACCAGGCGGGGAGACACGCGGATCCGCCCCCGCACCTCCACCGCCCGACCGGGCTGGTCGCGCTCGGCGCCGACGAGGATGTAGGGCAGCACGTGGTAGCCGGTGATGATCCCGCGAAGCGGCCGGCGGACGATCCGCGTCTGCTCGAAGACGTGGCGCAGCAGCTCGGGATCGTCCCAGGAAGCTTCTGGCATGTGAGTCCTAGTGTACGGCATCGCAGACTCGTTGACTTCCTGGCGCCGGTGATGCAAGGCTCACGTCGATGGACGATCGCGCCATCGACCGGGGCGGCGGCCGGATCGAGTGGGTACACGTCTGCGAGCGGTGCGGGGAGCGGATGGAAGAGCAGAAGTGCAAGATCGTGTGC
>DASYUQ010000025.1 GCA_036001065.1 Candidatus Methylomirabilota bacterium | reverse complement strand
TCGGACAGCGCCTCCGCGGGCCGCGGATGCACCTCGATGATCAGGCCGTCGGCGCCCGCCGCCACGGCCGCCATGGCCATCGATTCCACGTATTCCCAGTGCCCCGTCCCGTGCGACGGGTCGACCACGATGGGCAGGTGCGACAGCTTCTTGACCACCGGGACGGCGTTGAGATCGAGCGTGAACCGCGTGGCCGTCTCGAACGTGCGGATGCCGCGCTCACACAGGATGACGTTCGGATTACCGCCGGCCAGCACGTACTCCGCCGACAGCAGCCACTCCTGGATCGAGGTCGACATCCCGCGCTTGAGGAGCACCGGCTTCTTCGTCTCGGCGACCCTCCGCAGCAACGAGAAGTTCTGCACGTTGCGGGCCCCGATCTGGAGGATGTCCGCGTGCTCGGCCACCACGTCGACCTTGTCCGGCTCCATCACCTCGGTCACGACCGGCAAGCCCGTCTCGCGTCTGGCCTCGTCCAGGAGCTTCAGCCCCTCCTCTTCCAGGCCCTGGAAGGCGTACGGCGAGGTGCGCGGCTTGAACGCGCCGCCGCGCAAGATCGTGGCGCCCGCCTCCTTCACCCGTCCCGCCACCTCCAGCAACTGCTCCCGCGACTCCACGGAGCAGGGGCCCGCCATGATCACCAGTCGGTCGCCACCGATCGTGACATCGCCCACGCGCACCCGCGTCGCCTCGCTCCGCACTTCCCGGCTGGCGAGCTTGAACGGCTGCAGGATCGGCTGGACCAGCTCCACGCACTCGAGCGATTCGAGGCTCCGGAGCCGCTCCTTGCCACGGTCGTCGCCCACCGCGCCGATCACGGTCCGCAGCTCGCCACGGATCGTGTGCGGCGTGTACCCCATCCGCCGGATGCGCTGGCACACATCTTCGAGCTCGGCGTCCGTCGATCCCGACCTCAGCACGATGATCATCGCGGTCTCTCCTTTGTAGCGGGGTCCGCCAGCACGGCTTCTACCGTGGGTGGCCTGCCGCAGGTGCGGGTGGCTCCGCACGTCGACTCATCTCGTTCCGGGTTTCCGGCCCGGCGCGGCGGTTACCGATCTCCCGTGATCCCCAAAAGACAAAAGGCCGCGGGATTGAGCCCGCGGCCTGGATCGTCTCGCCGCGGGCTTTCGGTCCGCCCGCGGCTCTTGTTCGGTTAGGTCAGAGCGCCCGGGCGGACCTCGGCGAAGTAATAAAAGAAGAACCCGAAGTGCCGTCGGCGCGCGTTCGTCATGAGCGTGTCCGCACTCTACCGGAGCCGGCCGACCCGCGTCAAGGACTTTTCCGCTGGACCTTTTGCGGAGGCGCGCTCTTTCGATGGAAGCGCTTGATGATCCGATCCCGGTAGTAGTAGAGGGGCAAGCAGGTGGCCATGATCAGCGCGATGAAGACCGCGGCGTACACGTACTGCTGCTCGGCGACGTGGGCGCCGAAGTAGGACGAGATCCACGTGCCGGGCAGGCGGCCCAGGGTGGAGACGAGCGCGAAGAGCCAGAACGGCATCGGGCTGATGCCGAACAGGTACGAGATGATGTCCTTGGGAAAGCCGGGCGTGAGATAGAGGATGAAGCAGAGAATGGCGCCCTCGGCCTCGAGGATGAAGTTCAGCCGGTTCCAGTTGTGCTCGCTGAGCCACGGCCGCACGAGCGGCTCGCCCCACTTGCGCCCCACCCAGAAGCAGAAGAGCGTCCCGATCGTGAGGCCGAGCGTCGAGTAGACCAGGCCCCACCACGTGCCGAACAGCGCCCCGCCCACCGGTCCGGTCATCTCGCCGGGCACGGGCGAGACGACCACCTGGAGCGCCTGGATGACGACGAAGACCACGGGGGCCAGCCACCCCCACGAGGCGACGGTGTCTTTGAGAAATTGCTTGTCGCGGTAGAGCCGGACGACCAGGCGGATGCTCGGGGCATCGGTCACGACGAGCCAGACGACGAAAACGAGGGCCGCGGCGAGAAAGACGGAAACCAGGGCCCAGCGCGCGACCGGCGTCAGCCCCGGGCGGTGCCGCGGCTCGGGCGTGGTCACAGCGGCGGGCGCCGCTCACTCCACGGGCACGCCGTCTCGTAGGCCGCCGACGCGGCCAGCACCGCCCGGTCGGCGTGGCGCCGCCCGATGATTTGCAGGCCGACGGGCAAGCCGTCGTCCGTGAAGCCCGCCGGCACGCTGGCCGCGGGCTGGCCCGTGAGATTGAACGGATAGGTGAAAGGCATCCAGCCCAGCACCGAGACGTCCTGGCCGGCGATCTCCCGCGGCGGCGCCTGACCGGCGGCAAACGGCGGCACGGCGACGGTCGGCGTGAGCAGCAGGTCGAAGCGCGCCAGGAAACCCTGCACCTCGCTCCAGTAGCCCTTCACGCGCTCGGCGGCGACGAGGTAATCACGCGCGCTGATTGCGCCCCCGCGCCGGATGAGCTTCACCAGCGTCGGATCGAGCAGCGCCTCGGCGGCCGGAAGGTGATCGGACCAGTGCGCGTAGAACTGCGCCGCGATCAGCGTGCCGAAGACCTCCTCGGGACTGTCCCAGCCCGGATTCACCACCTCGACGTGACAGCCGAGCGCCTCGAACTCGGCCGCCGCGTTCTCGCAGACCGCCTGGACGCGCGGGTCGACCGCCGCATAGCCGAGGTCGGCGGTCCAGGCGACGTGGAAGCCCTTGATCTCCTCGTCGCAGGCCTCCAGATAGGAGCCCGCCTCGCGGGGCAGCGAGTAGCGATCGCGATCGTCCCCCCCGGCGATGACGTCGAGCACGAGCGCGGCGTCGCGCACGGTCCGCGTGATGGGGCCCGTGCAGCCGACGTAGTCCCAGCCCGGAAAGCCCGGATGCTGAGGCACGCGTCCCCAGGAGGGCTTGAAGCCGTACACCGCGCAGAACGCGGCCGGAATGCGGATGGATCCACCCCCGTCCGTGCCGAGGCCGAGCGGCCCCAGGCCGGCGGCCACCGCTGCCGCGGCGCCCCCGCTGGAGCCGCCCGGCGTCAGTTCGAGGTTCCAGGGGTTGCGCGTGATCCCGAACAGCGGGTTCTCGGTGACGGCCTTGTGGCCGAACTCCGACGTGTTGGTCTTGCCCGTGATGACGGCCCCGGCCGCGCGCAGGCGCGCCACCGCCACCGCGTCCTCCTCGGGCACGACCTCGGCGAACAGGCGCGAGCCACCGGTCGTGCGCAGGCCGCGCGTGAAGATGACGTCCTTGATGGAGACGGGCGCGCCCTGTAGCGGCCCCAGCGGCTCACGCTTGACCACGGCGATCTCGGCCTCCCGGGCGGCGCGGCGGGCGGCATCGTGGGCCACGAGGCAGACGGCGTTCAGGCGGGGATTGAGGGCCTCGATGCGCGCGAGCACCGCCTCGGTGATCTCGACCGGTGAGAGCTGCTTGGACCGAACGAGGTCGACGAGCTCCAGCGCGGAGCGCCAGATCAGCTCCTCGGGATTCATCACGCGGAGGTCAGCACCTCGATCTTGTTATCCACTCGTGCATTGTATCATCCGCTCCGTGGACGTCGGACACGCCGCGCGGCTCCTGTCGCGGCTCGACGACGAGCTGGCGGGGGCCGTCGGTCCCGCGACCGCCGCGCATCTGCGGCGGGCCCTCGGGGGCCAGGCCGGCGCGGGCGACTTCGTCGTCGAGGCTCACGGCACCATCGTCGGCTACGCGCCGCCCCCCGGAGGGCCCCGGCGCCGCGCGCTGGAGCTCGACCGCCACGGCGCGCCGCTCTGCGCCCTCCGCTGGTCGGCCGACACTCTCGCGGCGGCGTGGGTCCGCATCGCCGACCGCTCGTGGCTGCGTATCGAGCCACGGGCGGCGGCGGACGCCCCCTGGGGACTCTCCGACCGCGTCTGGCACGCCGAGCGCGTGGGAGCGGCCGGCACGCCCCTCACCGTCTACGACGCGCTCGACTACGCCGGCATCGACCGGATCCCGACGCTCGCCGAGCCCGGCCGGCTGCCGCCGAGCGGGGGGATCGCCGTCCTGAACCTGATCGCGGCGCTGGCCGCCGACCAGCGGCGCACCGGCATCGCGTATGGCGGCCCCTATCCGACGGAGCAGCTCTTCCTCGCCCTTCTGGAGTCGTTCCGCTACGAGACGTCCACGGACGATCCGCTGGCGGCCTTCATGGACCTCTCGCTCGCCTGGCGCCCCGCCCCGCACGAGCGCGTCTTCACGCCCGAGGGCGCGTACGTGCAGCTCCGCGGGCGCATCGAGAAGGTGGTCTGGCGTGGTCGCCCGTACTACCGGCCGGACTGGGAGGGCATCGCGCGCCACGCGCCCCGCCGGGTGCGGGACGTCGAGGACCGCGTGCGCTGCTCGCTCTGGGTCCTCGGTGGCCCCGTGGCCGATCACCTGGAGCTGACACGTGAGGGCGAGGTGACACGCCTCGCCGAGGACGCGCCGCCCGCCTCGGGCACGCGGCCCCTGGCCGACGCCGTGGCGGGCGGCATCGGCGCGGTCGTGGCGGCGACCAGCGCCGCCCCGCTGGCGCCGTTCATCCGGGCGGACGCGCAGGAGCTGGCGCTCGAGTGGGGCCCGGTCCCCGGAGACCTGCTCGAGGTGCGCGGCAACGGCGCGCGCGTGTCGACGCGCGTGCGCGAGCGTCTCCGCGAGCTGCTGCGGGAGGCACAATCACCCCCCCAGGAGGCCGCCACCGCGCTGGCCGCGCTCAGCGAGATCGCGCTGCTGCTGGCGGACGCGCTGCGGGCTCGCGCCCAGGCCCGGGTGGCGGCTCTGGGCGAGGCCGAGCAGCGCACGCGGCTCTCGTCGACGACTCTGCCCGCCGCCGGGACGGACGCGCGCGCCATCACCACCGCGGTCGAAGCGTTGCTGGCCGACGCGGCGAGCTGAGCGCCATCGTCGCGGCGGCCCGACCCGCTCGCCGCGACCGCGACCCTCAGGTCGTCGCGTGCACGATCACCCAGACGTTGAACGCCACGAAGGCGGCCACGGAGACGGTGGAGACGGCGACGTAGCCGATCCAGAGCCCGGCCTCCCGGCCCCAGGGGACGACCGGCGCGGCCCGGAAGAGCGACCCCACGTAGGCCAGCGCGTCCTGCTTGAGGGTGGGGACGCCCAGCAGGTCGACGAGCACGTGGTAGCCGTCCATCTCGATGAAGCAGCAGGGATAGAGCGCGATGACGAAAGCCTGCCACTGGATCATGCCCGAGGTGGCGCAGAAGGCCTGGGCGAACCCGGCCGGCAGCCGCGCGGCGAGCACGAACCACAGCGCCCCCAGGACGAGGTGCACCAGCGTGCCCGAGAGCGCGGTGACCACCCGGGCCCGCCGGCTGGCCATGAAGATGTCTGTGACGTCCACGTAGAACGTCGGGACGAAGCCGTGCAAGAAGGTGAAGCCGAACTCGCGGACGCGGCGGCCGTAATGGACGAGGGCCAGGCCGTGGACGATCTGGTGCAACGCCACCGTCACGAAGAAGAACAGCTTGACGACTAGGATCGCCTTCACGGGGTTGGCGCCGAGGCCTTGGGCGATGGCGTCGGCCTCGGGCCACAGTCGCACGCCGGCGACGATCCCGACTGCCCCCAGCAGGAGGCAGAGCACGACGGCGGCGCGCGTGAAGAGGAGAAAGCCGCCCCCGCGATAGAGCCGCTCGAAGAACGGCTGCACCCCTCGGCTGGAGACGTTGATCCGCTCCAGCGCGGTCAGCGCCCGCTCCGCCATCTGGAGCAGCCAGCGCCGGCGGTTGCGAGCCAGGACCCGGCGGAGCACGGAGGCCGGCGTGAGCGTGAGCAGCTCGGCCCGCTGGAGCTTGCGGATGAGCGCGGGAATCACCTCGAAATCGAACGCGCCATACTCGAGCACGTAGGCCGTGGCGAGGTCCTGCAGCGACGTGCGCCCGTCCATGTGGTCCCACAGGAAGCGCTCGCGCTCGGAAAGCATCAGGAAGCGATCGGTGCGGGTGTTCTTGAGGACGAAGTTCTGCTGCGGGCCGACCCGGGAGGTCACCTCGGCGAGCTCCCAGGCGTCCTCCGGCACGCGGGTCGGCCGCAGCTGGAGCCAGGCCGCCGCGCTGCCGACCTCCCGGACCTCGAAGCTCTCCGCGTCGTCGCCGCGGACGAGCAGCTCGAGCTTCGCCCGCCGCGGCGGCGGGCCGACCGTCATCGCGACTCCACGTCCAGCCCCGTGGCCTCCAGGCCCCAGCGCGTCACCTCGGCGACGAGGTTCCCGGAAGCGCGGAGCCGGTCGATGAAGACGTGCACGAGGGCGTGGAAGAAGGCGGCGGCCGCGCGCGGGTTGACCTCGATGAGAAGGTTCAGGTTGTCGCGGTCGAGGACGAGCAGCTCCACGTCGGTCTCGGCCTGGACCGTGGCCGAGCGCGGGGCGCGGTCGAAGAGGCTCATCTCACCGAAGAAGTCGCCGGCCCCCTCCCGCCCCAGCACCTTCTCGACGCGTCCGGTGACCGCCTTGGAGATGAGCGCGGTGCCCCCGCGCACGACGAACATCTCCTGACCGGCGTCCCCCTCGCGAAACAGGACCTGCCCCTTCCGGAGCGCCCGCTCGCGCAGACGCGAGGCGAAGGCCAGCAGCTCCGGCTGGGCGAACTCCTTGAACAGGCGGACGGTCTTGAGGAACGCGGCGGTCTCGGCGGGACTCGACACCGCGGGCCGCCCCGCTCAGGTGGCGACGCGGCGGAGGAGCGCGGTGCGAAAGGCCTGCGCGCGCTGGGTGGTCGGCGTCTGGGTCAGGCGGACCAGCGCGGTGCGGATGGCGGCACGCTCGTCGTCCGTCAACTCGTAGCTGGCCAGGACGGACTCGGGCGCGCGCTGCAGGTCGGCCAGGAATTCCGGGTCGATCATCGCGCGTCCCACGAGCTCCGGCAGTCGTTGCGCCATGACGCGGGGGATCATACCACGGCGAAGCGGAAAAGAAAGGCGGGGGTCCCCCCGGGCGGGACCCCCGACGCGCTCAGCGCAGCTCGCCCAGGACGTCCTTGACGTCGAGCGGGGTCAGGACGATCTCGATCCGGCGGTTCTCGGCGCGCCCCTCCAGCGTTTGGTTGCTGGCGACGGGCCGGAAGGGGCCATAGCCGACCGCCGAGAGATACTTGCCCTCCACGCCGCCTTTGTCCTGCAAGAAGCGGAGCACCGTGGTCGCCCGCTGGGTCGAGAGCTCCCAGTTGGTGGGGAACTGCTGGCGGAGGGCGGCGCTGATCGGCACCGAGTCCGTATAGCCTTCGATGCGGATCTGCTTGTCCTTCACCGGACGGAGAACCTTGCCGACCTTGACCAGGACGTCCTTGCCTTCGGTCTTGATCTCCGCCTTGCCCGAGTCGAAGAGAATCTTCTCCACCAACTGGACGGACAGCTTGTCCCGGATCTGGGTGACCTTTATCTGCCCCTTCGAGATCTCGCCCTGGAGGTCCTTGACGAGATTGTCGTAGGTCCCCTTGAGACGGTTGATTTCTTCGTCCTTCTGCGCGGTCGTCTCTGTCGCGCGCTTCTGGGTGTCGGCCAGGCGGTCATTGAGGGCGGCGATCTGCCGCTCCAGCGCCGTCTTTTGGGCGTCCAGCGCCGTCTTCTGAGCCTCCAGGTCGGTCGTCTGCTGGTTGAGGGACGCCACCTGCGCCTCCCGACGGGCGACATCTTCGCGCAGGCTGGCCGTCTGAGACCGGAGTCCCGCTATGTCCTTCACCAGCGCCGCGCGCTCCGCTGAAGTCTTCGTCTCCAGAGCCTGGTACTTGGACTCCGAGACACACCCGGAGAGCAAGCCTATTGCGAGAGAGAGGGCGAAGAGATGGCTCCTCTGCATAATTGGCGCCTCCTTTCGGGTTCGTGGTTCAGCTCAGATCGATTGTAGGATGGGCGAGGCGCGTATCTCAACGATCTTCGGAGGGGGCGGGGCAGCTCCGGGAGGCGGGGGAGCGGTCGCGATCAACGCCTAAAGGCGGTTGTCTCCTTCATCGCGGGCGCCCTGCTCCAGCGGTGGCTGGGAACTTGCTTCGCGCCCGGCGCAGGGCTCCTCCAGCCATACGCTCAGCGTGTCGACCTCCTGGCCGCACTCGCGGCATCGAACGAAGCTCTGGCGGAATGACAGCTCGTGACGCCGGCCCGACGGTCTGGAGAGTGTCGTAGGCGGTCCTCCTGCCCCGGTGACTGGGGGCGCCGAATCCTACCCCGGGCGCGGGACAAAATCCACTGGAACAATTCCGCGCCGGCCCCAGGGGTGGCGACCCCCACCATCAGTGCCTGAGCAGGTACGGCACGTCGGCGACCACGGTGTTCTTCCGAAACAGGAGCGCGCCCTTGACGAGCAGGGCGGTCTGGTTGTGCAGCAGGTGCTGCCACCATTTCCGCGGCAGAAACTCCGGCAGCACGATCGTGACCATTTGATCGTCGCCCCGCGATTGGATCTGGTCCACGTAGTCCAGCAGCGGGCGCAAAATCGACCGGTAGGGCGACGCCAGGACGACCAGGGGAACGCCGAGTCCCCACTTGCTCCACTTCTCTTCGAGCCTGGCGGTGCGCGCGGGGTCGGTCTCCACGTAGACCGCCCGCACGGCGGCGGTGGGAGCCAGCGTCCTGGCGTATTGCACCGCGCGCACGACGCCCCGGTGGACGTCGCCGATGAGCACGAGCACCGTATGCTGGAACTGCGGTGGGCCCTCCAGCCCTTCGAGCGAAAGCTCCCTGGCCACCTCTTCGTAGTGCCGGTGCATCACCAGGAAGATGACGACCAGAATGGGGATGACGACGATGACGATCCAGGCGCCTTCGCCGAACTTCGTGACGGCGAGCGTGAGCAGCACGATCCCGGTCACGACCGCCCCCACCCCGTTGACCCACACGCGCCAGCGCCAGCCCTTCTCCCGGAGCCGCAGCCAGCGGCGCACCATACCGCCCTGCGAGAGCGTGAAGGAGATGAACACGCCGATCGCGTAGAGGGGCAGCAGGGCGTGGGTATCGCCCCCGAAGACCGCGATCAAGAGGATGGCGAACCCGCTCAGGATCAGGATGCCGTTCGAGAAGACGAGCCGGTCGCCCTGGTTCGCGAACTGCCTGGGCACGAAGCGGTCGCGCGCGAGGATCGACGAGAGGCGTGGGAAGTCCGCGTAGGACGTGTTGGCGGCCAGGAGCAGGATCAGCATGGTCGCCGCTTGGACCGCGTAATACGGCACCCCAGTGCCGAACACCCGGCGGGCGATCTTCGACACCACGGTCTCGTCGCCGCCCGGGATGATCCCGAAGTCGTAGGCCAGATAGGTGATTCCCAGGAACATCGTGATCGAGATCACGCCGAGCCAGGTCATGACGGTCTGTGCGTTTCGTCCTTCGGGGGGCTTCAGGGCCGGCACGCCGTTGGAGACCGCCTCGACGCCCGTCAGCGCGGTGCAGCCGGCGGCGTACGCTCTCAGGAACAGGAACAGCCCGACGCCTTCGAGCCCGGGGGGATGGGGCTCGTAGGGCGCCTCGGGAAGCCAATCGAAGATGGCGGCGACGAGACCGTAGCCGACCATGCCCAGAATGCTGATGACGAAGACGTAGGTCGGGGCGGCGAACATCCGGCCGGATTCGCGGACCCCGCGGAGGTTTCCCAGCGCGATCCCACCGACGGCGAGGACACTCAGGATCACCCGATAGGGAAGGAGCGCCGGCACCGCCGACGTCAGCGCTGCGATTCCGGCCACGACTGACACAGAAACCGTCAGGACGTAGTCGGTCAGCAGGGCCGCAGCCGCGGTGAGCGCCGGGAGCACAGCGAGGTTGTCCTTCGCAACCAGGTAGGCGCCGCCCCCCTGTGGGTAGGCGGCGACCGTCTGGCGGTACGAGATGACGACCACGGCCAGCAGCGCGGCGATGCCGAGCGCGACAGGCAGCGAATAGCTGAGGGCCGCGCTGCCGGCGAGGATGAGGACCAGGAGAATTTCTTCGGTCGCGTAGGCGACCGACGACAAGGGGTCGGAGGCGAACACGGCCAGCGCCACCGCCTTGCCCAGCCGCTCGTGCCGCGCCTGGGCGAGCGGCATGGGCGGCCCGACCAGCAGCTGTTTCAGGAGAGTGATCCGCATACCGCCCACGACTCTACCCGCAGAGCGGGCGCGTCAGAAGGTGGACCGGGGATTTTTACGCGATTTTTACGGTCCGCGGCCGCTTCTTGAGACCGTCTTTACGACCGACCTGGCACGCTGAGGTCATGAAGCCGCCGAGACCGGCGATGAAGCCTCGGCCCCGCTGGGGCCGCCTCTACGCGATCCTGCCGCCCACCGTGGCGGCCTTCGCGCTGATCGACCGCTCGGGGCTGGCGCCCGCGCTCCGGATCGCGCTCGGGGGCGGGACGGCCGGCGTCGCCTTCGGCGCGATGGCGTGGTGGGTGCGGGCGAACCGCGCCGCGCTCGACCAGGTCGACTGGTGCGCCTGCGCTCGGAGCACGATCACCGTGCGTCTGATCGCCTCGCGGCCCCCGCAGCGGCCGCGGGACGCCGAAAAGGTCGCCGTGGTCACCAGCGTTCTCCGCTGACCGTCCGCGACCCCGGGCCCGAAGGGCGCTACACTCCCTATGTGCGCGCGGTTCGTGCCTGGATAGCGGCCGGATACGGGCAAGTCGTCGCCGCCGTCGCGGTGGCCACCGGGATCTCCTGGCTGATGTTCCCCTTCTTCGAGCGGGCGAACCTCATCATGACGTACCTGCTGGCTATCGTCGTCATCGCCACCCGTTACGGGCGCGGCCCGTCGGTCTTCGCCGTGGTCGTGAGCGTCGCGGTCTTCGATTACTTCTTCGTCCCGCCCTACCTCACCTTCGCCGTCGCCGACCCGCAGTACCTGCTGACCTTCGCCATCATGCTGGTGGTGGGCCTCGTCATCAGCGGGCTGACGATCCGCGTCCGGATCCAGGCGGAGGCGGCCCGACAGCGCGAGCAGCGGACAGCCGCGCTCTATGCCATGAGTCGGGAGCTCGCGCAGGCAGGCGCCGTCGACGAGCTGGTGGCCATCGCAGCGCGACATATCGGGGACGTCTTCGGAGCGGAGGCCGCAGTGTTTTTGCCCGACGCCGACGGCAACCTCCGGGTCAGCCGGAAGGACGGCGGGTTCCTGGTCGAGCGGGACGACCTCAAGCTGAGCCGATGGGTTTTCGAGCACGGCCAACCGACCGGATTGGGGACGGCGACGCCGGAGGCGGCGCGCGCCGTGTACCTCCCCCTGCCCGGTCACCGTGGGCCGCTCGGCGTGGTGAGCGTCCGGCCTCGGCAGCGCGACGCCTTCGCCGCACCCGAGCCGCTCCGCCAGCTGGAGACCTTCGTCAACCAGACGGCGCTCGCCCTCGAGCGCGCGCGCCTGGCCGACGAAGCCCAGGACGCCCGCGTGCGCGCCGAAGCGGAGCGGCTCCGCAACTCGCTGCTCACCTCGGTCTCCCACGACCTCCGAACGCCGCTGGCCGCGATTACGGGCGCCGCCACGACGATCCTGGACAGCGGAGCGCACCTGGACCAGCGGACCCGGCACGAGCTGCTGGAATCCGTGCGCGACGAAGCCGAGCGCTTGAACCGCCTCGTCCATAACTTGTTAGAGATGACGCGGCTGGAGTCGGGCGCGCTGCAGCTCCGCCGCGACTGGCATCCGCTGGAGGAGGTGGTCGGGGCCGCGCTGGGGCGCCTGGCCAAGGCGCTCGGCACCCGTCGCGTCACCGTGAACATCCCGCCCGATCTGCCGCTCGTCGCCATCGACGACGTGCTCATCGAGCAGGTCTTGGTGAACCTGCTCGACAACGCCGTCAAGTACACGTCCGCCGAGAGCGCGATCCGGATCATCGCGACTGCGACCGAGCGCAAGGTCACCGTGGAGGTCGCCGACCATGGCCCGGGGCTGCCGAAGGGCGAGGAGGACCGGGTCTTCGAGAAGTTCTACCGTGCGGCCCCGGAGGGGCGGCGGGGCGCCGGTCTCGGCCTGGCCATCTGCCACGGCGTCGTCCAGGCGCACGGGGGGCACATCTGGGCCCAGAACCTTCCCGAGGGTGGCGTCGCGTTCCTGTTCACGCTGCCCCTGACAGAAACGCCCCCCGCCTCGGTGCCCGCCGATGCCTGATCCGGTCGTCGTCCTCATCGAGGACGAGCCGCAGATCCGGCGATTTTTA
Source organism: Candidatus Methylomirabilota bacterium (assembly GCA_036001065.1). Taxonomy (NCBI): domain Bacteria; phylum Methylomirabilota (SeqCode); species Candidatus Methylomirabilota bacterium. Next base: position 20,715 of record DASYUQ010000025.1, on the reverse strand, counting down.
AGAGCCACGCTGGCGGGCCAGGGCTACCGGTTGTTCGAGGCGACGACGGGAGCGGACGGCCTGGTGGAAGTGGGCTCGCGTCAACCGGACGTCGTCATCGTCGATCTCGGCTTGCCGGACACGGACGGTCTGGAGGTGATCCGCCGGCTGCGCGAGTGGACGGCCGTCCCGATCATCGTCCTGTCGGCGCGGGGCCAGGAGCGCGACAAGGTCACGGCGCTCGACGCCGGCGCCGACGATTACGTGAGCAAGCCGTTCGCCGCCGGCGAGCTGCTGGCGCGGATCCGCGTGGCCCTCCGGCACGCCGTGGGAGCTACCCACGAGGAGGGCGAGGCGACGTTCAAGGTGGGCGAGCTGCAGGTAAACCTTTCCGCTCGCCAGGTGTTGGTGGGCGGGAGAGACATGCACCTTACTCCGATCGAGTACAAGCTCCTGACGACCCTCGTCCGCCACGCCGGAAAGGTCGTCACCCACCAGCAATTGCTGCGCGAGGTCTGGGGGCCGACGCATACCGACCAGGCCCACTACGTTCGCGTTTACATGGCCCACCTGCGCCACAAGCTCGAAATCGAGCCGGCCCGCCCCCGCTATCTCCTCACCGAGCCCGGTGTCGGCTACCGGCTGGCGGCCGATTGACCGGCCTCGGCTTGAAGAAGCCCTTCGCCTTCAGTAGACTCGGTTGCGTACACGAACACTCCTACCTACACCCCTACACCTCGCAAGGAGGGTTTCCCGATGTTGAAGTCGCTAGGCATCGCGCTGATCATCATGCTCGCACTGTCCTTCGCCGGAGCCTGGGCGGGAGAGATCGAGGGCAAGATCCAGACCCTCGACACGTCGGACCGGACCATCGTCCTCGATAACGGCACCACGCTGTCGGTAGCCGAGGGAGTCTCGATGGACATGCTGAAGCAGGGGGCCGACGTGAAGGTTTCCTACGAGGAGCGCGACGGAAAGAACATCGCCACCAGCGTCGAAGTGAAGTAGTCGTCTCCGCTCATCGGACGGGCATGTCCGCCAGCGGGCATGCCCGTCCTCATTTGCGGATCAACTGCTGCAACCCCGAGCGTTCGACGAAGCGAAGGATCGACTCCGAAGAGATCAGCGTCGTCTCCCCAGGAACCGGGATCTCCAGGACCTGCTCGGGCGGGCCCGGGGTGGTCACCCGAGCCGTGCGGTGGCTCTCCACGACCCCGATGAGCGCACCGGTCTCCGCGTCGAACACGCCGCCCCCGCTCGCCCCATAGCTGACCGAGGCATCGACCATCCGGGCCGGTCCCTCGACGGGCGCCTCTCCCGCTTCGGGGCCGATCTGGCTGACGACGCCGCCGACGACCGTCAGGCGACGCCCCCACGGGAAGGCGACGATCCATACGTCGTCGCCGAGCTTGGCCGTCTCCTTGAGCTTGGCCGGGGGCAAGCTGATCCCCTCCGCCTCCAGGAGCGCCAGGTCGGAATCGCTGCTCAGCGCCGCCACCTTGGCCCTCACGCGCTCCCTTCGGCCCGGAATGGTCACGAAAATGTCTTGCTTCGCGAGCGGCTCCAGAAAATGTCGGGTGGTGAGGATCCAGGTGCGGCGGGTTTTAGCGTCTACGGCGAGAACGACCCCGGAGCCGGCCCGGCGGCCACCCCCCTCACGTTCACAGCGAAGCTGGACCGTCGAGGGGAGGATCAGCCGGATGACCTCGTCGCGACTGGAGAGCCCGGGACTCGAAGCGCACGCCGAACTCGCCAGCGCGAGGGCCGCGAGCGCTCGCTTCATCGACGTGCCCTCCACGGAGACGGGTTGTCCAAGGCGCGTCTAGATCTTAAGCGATCGGCCCTCCCCGGACGAGAGGGGTCCTCCGGTCGCGCCGCTCGTCCTCCTCGCATTGGCGGTGGCCGTCCCCCCGTGATATAAGCGGCACCCATGAAACGCAGCACCGAGCGCTTCCTGACCACGCATACCGGCAGCCTGCCCCGGCCGGACGATCTGATCCAGACGATGTTCGCGAAGGACGAAGGTGTGCCGGTCGACCCGGCGGCTCTGGGCGCCCGCGTCCGGTCGGCGGTGGCGGAGGTCGTGCGCAAGCAGACCGGGGCCGGCGTCGACATCGTCAACGACGGCGAGTTCAGCAAGCCGAGCTACGCCACCTACATCAAGGACCGGCTGAGCGGGTTCGGCGGCACGAGCCAGCCGCTTCAGTACCAGGACTTGGTGGACTTTCCCGCGATGGCCCGGCGCGTGTTCGGCGATCCCGGCCGCGCGCGGCGCAAGACGCCCGCCTGCACGGGCCCGATCACCGTGCGCGACACCCGGGCCGCGCAGACCGACGTGGACAACTTGAGGGCGGCGCTCGGCGAGGTCAAGGCCCAGGACGCCTTCATGTCCGCGGCCTCACCAGGCGTCATCTCCCTGTTCTTCCGAAACGACCACTACGGGAGCCACGAGGCGTACCTGGCCGCCATTGCCGACGCGATGAAGCGCGAGTACGAGACCGTGGCGCAGGCGGGCCTGGTGCTCCAGGTCGACTGCCCGGACCTGGCCATGGGCCGGCACATCCAGTTCGCCGGCCTCAGCCTCGAGGAATTCCGTAAGATGGCGCTCCTGCACGTCGAGGCCCTCAACCAGGCCCTGGCCAACATCCCGCCCGAGCAGCTGCGCATGCATCTTTGCTGGGGCAACTACGAGGGGCCGCATCACTACGACGTGCCGCTGGCGGACATCCTCGACATCGTGTTCAGGGCACGGCCCAGCGGCGTGTCCTTCGAGGCCGCCAACCCGCGTCACGCCCACGAGTGGCGGGTGTTCGAGCGGGTCAAGCTGCCGGAAGGCAAGGTCATCATCCCCGGGGTCCTCGACTCGACCACCAACTTCATCGAGCACCCCGAGCTGGTGGCCGAGCGCATCAGCCGCTATGCGCGGCTGGTCGGCCGTGAAAACGTCCTGGTCGGGACCGACTGCGGTTTCGGAACCTGGGTGGGCCAGGCCGCCGTCGATCCGGATATCGTGTGGGCCAAGCTGCGCAGTATGGCCGAAGGCGCGCGGCTCGCCTCGCGCGAGTTCTGGTAGGCCGCGTCCCTCCCCGCGTTGAGCGCCGCCGCCCGTCACACGGGCGGGCGACGGCGATGCCACTCGGTCGCCTGCTCGTAGGAGTGCCCGACGCGCAGCACGGTGGCCTCATCGAACGGCCGCCCGGCGAGCTGGAGCGAGAGCGGCAGTCCGGTGCTCGAGAATCCGCAGGGGAGCGCGAGCGCCGGCAGGCCGGCCATGTTGAACGGCGCCGTGTTGCTCTTGGGAAACGGATACGGCAGGTCCGGGTCGTGCACGACCGAGAACGGCAAGGCCGGGCTCGGCATCGTCGGGGTGGCGAGGACGTCCACGCGCCGGAGGGCTTCGAGCATCTCGGCTTGGAGGCGCGCCCGCAGCCGCTGCGCCTGCACGTACTCGCTGCCCGAGAAGACGCCGCCGGCCAGGAGCTTGTCCCGCAGGCCCTCGCCGTAGAGGTGCGGCCGCTCGCGCAGGTCGCGCTCGTGGTAGGCGAACGCTTCGGAGAGCATGATCGCCATGTAGGCCGGCGCCGTCCAGATCGATGGGATCTCGACGTCCGCAACGCTCGCGCCCAGCTCGCGCAGCGTCCCCAGCGCCTGCTCGAACGCCGCCACCACCTCGGGCTGGATGCCCTCGAGGAAGTAGGCGCGCGGCACGCCGACCCGCAGCCCCCGGATCCCCTGCCCCAGCCCACTCAGGTAGTCGCCGACCGGCGCCCGGCTGGAGGCCGGGTCGGCGGAATCGTGGCCGGCGAGCGCCCCCAGGAGGTAGGCGCAGTCCTCGACGGTGCGCGCCATCGGGCCGGTGTGATCGAGCGTCCAGGACAGCGTGACGACGCCCGCGCGGCTGCAGCGGCCGTAGGTGGGCTTGAGCCCGACGATGCCGGAGAAGGCGGCCGGGCCGCGGATCGAGCCGCCGGTGTCGGAGCCGAGCGAGCCTGCTACGAGGCCGGCCGCCAGCGCGGCGCCCGATCCGCTCGACGAGCCACCCGGGATGTGCTCCAGATTCCACGGGTTGCGGGCGGGCAGAAAGCGATGCCCCGGGAACTGGATGCCGAAGGCGAACTCGTGAGTGATGAGCTTGCCCAGCATCACGCAGCCGGCCGCCTGGAGCCGGGTCACGCACGTCGCGTCCTCCACGGGCACCCAGTCCGCCAGCACCGCCGAGCCGGCCGTCGTCCGGATCGCGCGCGTGGCGTAGAGGTCCTTGTAGGCGACGGGGATCCCCAGAAGCGGACGCGGGTCCCCCTGCAGGAGCGCCGCCTCCGCGGCCTTGGCGTCGGCGAGCGCGCGGTCGGCAGTGAGCGTGACGAACGCGTGGAGCTTCGGCTCCAGGCGCGCGATCCGCTGGAGAAGCGTCTGCGTCAGCTCGACGGGCGAGACCTCGCGCTTCCGGAACCGGCGGCCGAGCGCGCGGATGCCGGCGTACGGGAGCTCATCGTCCGATGAGGTTGCGGCCGGGTTGCGCTCCTGCCCTTGCGCGGCGGAATCGATCAGGGGAGCGCCGCCGGACGGGCGGCCGGCATTGAACGTGACGGCGGGCTCCAGCGTGCTCGCCGCCCTCCAGTCCTCGGCGCGGATCGGCGCCAGCGCGTTGGACAGGAGCTTGCGGACCATCTCCAGCCGTGCCTCCAGGATGGGCACGCCGGCGGCCGCGATCCGGGCGCGGAGCTCCTCCATGCTGAGCACGGGACGTTCCGTCATGACGACCTCCAAGAGGTTGCCTCTGAGATATGCCGCTCGTCGCGGATAACATAGCCGAACTCCCGTGTCGCGTCCCCAGCCTCAAAAGTGGTCATGGTGCCGAGTTCGGGGCCCACCTATCGATCGAGAAGGACCACTGTGCTCCGCGGATTGGCGATGTAGTGATCCGGGGGATCGATCGGCACCTCCCGGCCGGCCTCCCGGAAGTCCTCACCGCGCGCCAGGCTCGTATCGATGATCCGGGACCACCGGCGGCCCGGCTCGAGGATCGGGAGCTTCACCCATTGCGACTCGAAGTGCGCGTTGAGGATGAAGAAGAGCCGGTGGGTCTCTGGATCTGATCGGTCCTCGTTGGCGTCGAGCTGATAGCAGAGTGTGCGGACGTTCGGATCGTTCCACTGGGGCCGGCCGAGGTCGACGCCGAACCAGGCGAGATCGGGGACGTGGTCGTCGTCCAGGTCCACGCCGAGGAAGAACTTCCGGCGCTGGAGGATCGCAAAGCGACGCGTGAGGGCGATCGCCTTCCGGAAGAACTCTAGAATTTCAGCGTTCCCGGACACCGCCGTCCAGTCGAACCAGCTGATCTCGTTGTCCTGACAGTAGGCGTTGTTGTTCCCCTGCTGGGAGCGCATGAACTCGTCGCCCCCCAGGATCATGGGCGTCCCCGACGCGAAGAGCAGGTAGCAGATGTGGTTCTTGATGAGCTGCTTGCGGAGGGCCCGGACGCCGGGATCGTCGGTGTCACCCTCCACGCCGCAATTCCAGGAATTGTTGTCGTTGGCCCCATCCTGGTTGTTCTCGCCGTTCCGCTCGTTGTGCTTGCCGTGGTAGGAGACCAGGTCGTGGAGCGTGAACCCGTCGTGGCAGGTGATGAAGTTGATGCTGTTGTAGGCCGAGCGTCCGTCCTCCCCGTAGAGGTCGGCGGAGCCGGTGAGTCGCCAGCCCACCTCGGCCACCTGCCCGGCATCGCCCTTAGCGAACCGCCGGAGCGTGTCGCGGAACCGGCCGTTCCACTCCGACCAGTCGACCGGGAAGTTGCCGACCTGGTACGTCCCCATGTCCCAGGGCTCGGCGACCAGGATGATCCGGCTCAGCACCGGGTCCTGCGAGACCGCGTCGAAGAAGGACGCTGATGGCTGAAAGGCGCCGTCCTGTCCCGCTCGCCCCAGCACCGACGCCAGGTCGAACCGGAACCCGTCCACGTGCATTTGTTGAACCCAGTAACGCAGCGAGTCCATGACCAGCCGGATCACGGCCGGGCTGTCGAAGTTCACGCTGTTCCCGCAGCCCGTGTAGTTCATGTAGTAGCGCCGGGGCTCCGCCTCCGGCCCCGTGAGGCAGTAGTAGGAGGGGTTGTCCAGACCGCGAAAGGAGATGGTGGGGCCCATCTCACTGCCTTCGCCGGTGTGGTTGTAGACGACGTCGAGAATGACCTTGATCCCCGCCTTGTGCAGCTCCCGCACCAGGGTTTTGAACTCGGCGACCTGACTGCCGGCCGTTCGCCCGGTGCTGTAGGAGGATTCCGGGGCGAAGAAGCCGATGGAGTTATAGCCCCAGTAGTTGGTGAGGCCCTTCTGGACCAGGAAGTCGTCGACGTAATACTCGTGCACGGGCAGCAACTCGACTGCGTTGACGCCGAGCCGCGAGAGGTGCGGGATCTTCTCGATGAAACCGAGATAGGTGCCGGGGAACCGGACGCCCGACGAGGGATGCGCGGTGAACCCCTTGACGTGGACCTCATAGAGGATGAGCTGCTCCAGCGCGAGGTCGGGCGAACTGTCGCCCTGCCAGTCGAAGGCGTCGTCGACGACGATGCTCTTCGGCACGATGCGCGTGTTGTCGCGCGTGTCGGGAGAACCGTCTGGCGCGGCCGGCTGGGACTGGTAGCCGAGCAGCAGGTTGTCCTCGTTTCGGAACTTGCCGGTCACCGCCTTGGCGTACGGGTCCAGGAGGAGCTTCGCCTCGTTGAAGCGCAGGCCCCACTCCGGCCGGTACTCACCGCGAACCTTGTAGCCGTAGCGCTGGCCGGCCTGGAGGCCTTTGACGAGCCCGTGCCAGATGTACTTCGTGCGGTGGCGTAGCTGGACGATGTCGGTGGGCTCCCCGTCCGCGGCCTCGAAGAGCAGCAGGAAGACCTCGGTCGCGTCCTTCGAGTACACGGCGAAGTTCACCCCGTCGGGGGTGAGCGTGGCGCCCAGCGGGTAATGGGCGCCCTTTTCAAGGGTCCTCGTCGTCCGGTGCCTCAGATCGTAGGCCATCAGCCCGCGGACTTCCCCGCCCGGGCCAGGGCCGCCACCGCGCGGACCAGGTCGGGAAAGCTGATCGGCTTGCGGATGAAGCCCGTGAAGCCGGCGGCGTGAAGCTCGTGCTGAATGTAGAGGTAGTCGTAGGCGGTGACCGCCAGGACCGGGGTCGATCGCAGTGGCGGGAGCCTCCGAAGTTCTCGGACGAACGACGGACCGTCCTCCTCGGGCATCTTCAAGTCACACACGATGACATCGGGCGTCAACCGGCTCAGTGTCGCGAACGCCTTCTTCGCGGACGGGGCGGTCGTGACAAGCGCCCCGGAGAACTGCAGCGCTATCTGCATGGCGTCGAGAGAATCCTGGTCGTCGTCGACCACGAGGACATGCAGGCCAGTCAGATCAGCGGCCTTGTCAGGGTTGGACATCAGGGCCTCCTCTGCCCGACGCGGGTTCACCGAGCATCCCTGAAAGACGACTCTACTGAGGAGGCCGACGAGGAGGCAAGTTCCTTGGAGGCCTGGGCGGTGGCGCAGGCCCCCCTTGATGTATGCGAGTTTAATGCAGAAGCGCTGGCGGCCCGGATTTGTCTTATGTAGATTAGGAGTCAGCCGCCACGTCGGCGATCTAGCGGATTTTACGAGTTTCGCGTTTCTTACTCCCCTACTCGCCCTCGTGGACGCTGGAGGCCTCATCGCCTATGAGCGCCAGAATGAATGAAGGTCAACAAGGCCTGGCCGCACCCCTGGGCGGGAGACGTGGCCTACGATCAAGGCCGAACTGAAGAAGGCGCTCGCGATGAGGGGCGGGATTCAGCGGGCGGGGTGGTTCAGTTGAGGAGACCCCCGTACGGCGACTGCTCACCACATGGCCAGGAGAGGAGAAAGGTATATGCCGCCGGCAGACGAAGTCAGGTTCACGCAGATTGCAGGGGTTGAAAACGTCCTCTTCGGCCTGACGGATGACGGCCGCGTCTGGGCCTTTGACTCCAAGGAGAAGGTTTGGCGGTCCGTCCCGATGCGGATAAAGGCGTAGGCACCTTGGGAACCCGCAAACAGTCAAATTGCCGGCACCACCAGGGCATGCGCCCGTCGGGCGAACGTTACATGCTGTACCCCCGCGCTGTTGGGATGTGCTAATGCCCGCGGTCCTCTTCGTTGAAGATGACGACTGCTTAAGGGACTTGATCGCCGAGGCGCTTCGCGATACGGGGTTCGTGGTTATAGAACGAAAACTTGCCGAAGAGGCACTTGTCTACCTTGGCCAGAATACGCCAGATATCATTCTCTTGGACCTTGGAATGCCCCCTGGCGAGATGAGTGGCTTGGAGCTGCTGGCGCGGCTCCGCGAGGGCGATGCAGCGGCTCGGATCCCGGTCGTTGTTCTCTCCGGATTTGGCGATGTAGTTAATCGAGACGTGACTGGCCGCTTGGGCGTCAGCCTTGTGCTCAGTAAGCCCGCAAGCGGGGCCGATATAGCCCGTGCAATAGCTCAGAGTCTCCGTTCTCCGTGAATCGTTGGATCAACTCTACGGCCGCCGCGCCTCCTCCTCGCCGCCCTCGGCTTCGGCCGCCTTGAGCATTCGGGGCTCCTGAGTCGGCGCTCCACGCTCTCAAGGCGGCGGCTCGCGTCGACCGAGAGAGCATCGAGGCCACCTGGGCGGTCATCCAGCCATGGGTCCGCGTGACGCCCGTGGTGGAGGTGAGAGGCGCTGACTTCGGGCTCGACCGCGTCACGCTGGTCCTGGCCTTCCGCGTCTTCACGCCCGACTGGGGCCCGCGTCCGTGGGGCTGGGAGCCCGACGGCGTGTTCCCCGCCGCCGCACCCATCCGCGGTGGCTGTTGCTGACGCGCTTGCCCGGCAGACACTTCCCCTTTCCGAGGTCAAGGCCAAGCTCAGTCGCCTGGTGGATCGTGTCGCTGAGACTGACGAGGAGATCCTCATCACGCGGAATGGCCGCCCCGCAGCCGTTCTTGTCAGCCCCGACGAGTACGAGTCGTGGAGGGAGACCCGGGCGGTTCAGTCTGACCGCGAGCTGATGCAGGAGATCCGGCGAGGATCTCATCCGGGGTCTTCATCCTGGCCTCAAGCGCTAACGCCGTGCGCACAGCGCGTCCCGTTATCGAGAACCGGCTCGCGCATCTTTCACTGGCGTCGCCAGCCGCTTCTGCAAAGCGACGCCGCTGCCGAACCTCTTCCTGAACTCCGCGGCATCCCGGCTGTAGTCGTCAATGATCTCCACCTTCTTGACGTCCATGAACTCGTTTCGGGTGTAGCGCACCGTTCCCATATAGACGGCCCTGTCTTCGGGGCGAATGTCCACCCGGTACCCTCCCGGGAACCAGGCTTTTTCCCAACGATTCGAGATCCAGGTCACATAGAGAAGCCCTCTCAGGAAAAAGATCGGCTTTCTCGGCACCGCCACGTAATAGGTCACGCGCAACGGGGCAACCACGGATTTCATGTAGTCTGATGGCGAGAGATCCCCGGAGAACGCCCGCGGATGATCGTCGGTGACAAAAATGATACTGTTTCGGGCGAATCCTTTGAAGGAACCCGTAAGCACCTGCTCTCCTTCCTTAAGCGGCGGGTCAAGCTCGATGCGCCCGACGAGGATCGCCTGATCGGGCCCCACGTCGGAAAGCGTGGCGACTGTTTTGCGCCCCGCTGCACAGCCTGCGGCGACGAGGCAGCAGACGAGAGCGATGGGCCACCAGGTCGTACGGCGTCGCGTCGCGCTCGGCCTCATTTCGCGGACTTCAGGCTGGCGGCAACATGGGACTCCCACCCGGTCCCCCTCACGACCTGGAGCAGGCGCTCAAGCAGCTCCCGCTGGCTCGGTGAGGCGATGGTTTCCAGGGCATATTCGTACTGCGTGCCGACCCGATTGCCCCGAACGTTCACGTACTTGTAGGCGCCCATGAAGTAGACGCCCGGCTTGCCCACGGTGACGCGGAGAAATCCGGACTGCCGTGTGACAGGGAATGACAAGGGGTAGCTTGCATAGAGGTAGCCCTTCGCAAGCAATCCGCCACCGCGCCCGCCGAAGTCATAAACCTGGTACGACCCGGAGGCAAGGTTGTCCAAGAGAAACAGGCCGTCCTTGGTCCGACCCGACAGCTTGTTGTCGCTCGGCGTGGGCGCAAGTTGCTGAAATCTGATCCAGTCGAGCCGGGGTTCAGCATCCGTCATGTCGATGTACCCGAAGGCCAGGGACATCTGCGCCGACCTCGGCGTTTCGGGCTCCGGGCGAAGCACCCGCCGATTATTCGGCGCCCACATGCAGCCACTTAGCCACATGACAGCCAGCACGATCACCGTCGCGCGCAACCAGATATGACGCATAGTCGTCTCCCCTTTTTTGTTGTCTCCGATATCAAGGCTGTTGAGTGGATCGAGACTCGGCGGCCTCCGTCAGGCGGCCGTGCCGTCGGTCGTGATCGCTCACCCTGACCATGTGCGTGTCCGCACGCCGCTCCCGGAGAGGAGAAGGCGGAGCGGGACCGCGCGTAATGTGCCGGCCTGGCAAGCGATGTCCTCGTTGACACAAGGACCCCCTGAACGCTCGATTCAACGGCCTCACGGCACCGTGCTCTTGTCCTGAATTTCCGGGCTGTTCGCTCCCTGCACTCGAACCTCGTCCAAGGAGCGTGCGAACCCGGTAGGAACCGGGCGATCCCAATAGGCGAGGTTCGTGCCAGGTCAACGCCTACGGTCGGGCTAGAGACCGACCTGGAGCGCAGCGAGTTCTTCGGTACCGCTCCCTACCCATCTCGCGCTCCTCGGATGATGCCGGACTTCGTGCCCGCCGCCCTGGCGTTCGGATCGGGGATCCACGGCTCCGCCTCCCTTCTCTTCCGGGGCCTCGGGCAGGGCGAGCGGCCGAGGATGGCCCACATGCAGTTGTGCGACAACGTCCCGGACGGCACCGGGGTCGTCGCCGTCGAGCAACCGTTCACGATGCCCTGATGATCAGGAGACGGAGGAGCTGCTGGATCGCGACCTGATCGGCAAGATGGAGCCGACGTGAAGGGGCTGCTCGGAGGGCCGGAAGGGCTATCGCTTCACCGGGCAGGGTACCTACGAGCACCCGCACCAAGAAACCGCCTCGGGACTTCTGAAGTCGAGTTCGAGTCTCGCCCAGGACGACGGCGAGGACGACCAGGGCGACGAAGAATCATTTCCAGCCCGACGCCGCTATCTGTCTAGTGCCGTTCCAACTATTCGCGCCTAGGAAGGCACCGTGTACGTCGTTCGTGGACAGGTTTAGTATCAACAAGTTGGAACGGCACTAGCCGAGATCGACGAGGGCGAGGGCGCGGATGGGCGAGCCGCTGGCGCCCTTGAGGGGGAGCGGGGCGCCGACGAAGTGGAACGCGTGGCGGGGGATCTCCTCCACACGCACGAGGTTCTCGATCACGCAGATGTAGGGCTCGCCGGGGCGCGGGCGGAAGAAGGTCATGTGGGCCGGGACCTCGGCGGAGCCGCCCGGGTCCACGCTCGGCGCATCCACCCCGACCGTCAGCGCGCCGCGCTTCCTTAGCCAGCCCGCCGCGTCCTCGCCGAGCCCCATGCTGTCGCGGAAGTACCGACGCGCGTCGTCGCGCGTGCGTGACCAGCCCGTGTAGAGGAGCACGATGGGAGCCGGGGCCACGCCGGCGGCGGCCAGCGCCTGCTCGAGGTCGGCGGCGGTCACCAGGGCCCGCGGGCCGCAGGCCGCCGAGACGTCGAGCCAGATGGCCTCCCCCACGAAGTGGCGCAGATCGAGCACGTCCACGGTCGGCCCGTCGGGGTTGCCGTGATAGGGGGCGTCCAGGTGCGTGCCCACGTGGCCGGCGAGGAGGAACTGCTCGCTGGCGAAGGAGACCTGGCCGTAGCGTGAGTTCTTCGCCATCCAGAGAGCCGTCCCCTTGTGGCTCATCGTCCCGCTGACGAGCTTCGGCGTCACCGGGTGCGCGGGGTGATTGGGCATGCCCTCGTAGAGCGGCCAAGTGAGGTCGATGACCCGGATCATCGCTTGCCGCTCCCGGCGACGACTCGTGACAGCTCCTCCCTGAGCTGGGGCTTCTGCACCTTGCCCGTCGGCGTCCGCGGGAACTCCTCGCCCTTCCGGAAGACGACGCGGGCCGGCACCTTGTAGCCGGCGAGGCGCTCGCGGCAGAACGCGACCAGCGCCTCCGCCGTCGCCTCCGCGCCCTCGTGGAGCTCGACCGCCGCCACCACCAGCTCCCCCCTGTCGCGGTCGGGCACGCCGACGACGTAGGCCTGCTTCACCGCGGGGTGCGTGAGGAGCACGCCTTCCACCTCCAGCGGGGCCACATTGATGCCGCCGGTCTTGATCATCTCCTTGAGCCGGCCCCGGAAGCGCACCCGCCCATCGGTCCCGAGGCATCCGAGGTCGCCGGTGACGAAGTATCCGTCGGCATCGAAGGCGGTGCGGTTCAGCCCAGGGTCGTTGTAGTAACCGGGCGTCAGGTACCCCTTGACGCGGAACTCTCCCACCTCGCCCGCGGGGAGGGCCCGTCCCGTGGTGGGATCGACGACCCGGATGTCCATCCCCGGCAGCGGCGCCCCCTGGGTGTGCAGGCGGAGCTCGAGGGGGTCGTGAGCGTCGGTCACCGCGCAGTTCCCGTAGGTCTCCGTCGAGCCGTAGACGTTGCAGAGCTCGCGGGCGTTGACGGCCTCCATCGTCATCTGGATGTCCTCGGGGAGCCCGATGGTGAGGCCGGTGCGCATGGTGAGGAGCCGGCGCCGCGGCCGGTTGGGGTGCTCCAGGATCGCCCGCGCCATGTTCGTCATCCCGTAGTAGACGCTGCACCGCTCCTCGTCGAGGAGGGCGAGGGCCTCCCCGGGCTCGAAGCTCTCCTGGAGGACGATCGCGCCTCCGTGGGTCATGATGGCGGGCAGCGCGTTGGCCGATCCGAAGGACCAGAAGAGCGGCACGGCCAGCCAGAGCCGGTCCGTCTCGCGCAGGTGCTGGCGCTCGCCGATGTTGAAGCCGTTCTCGATCACGCCGCCGTGGGCGAGGGTGACGCCCTTGGGCGTGGCGGTGGAGCCTGACGTGTAGAGGATATAGGCGAGGTCGGCGGGAGCCACCGCCGCCTGGGCGGCGGCGAGGGCGGCCTCGCTCACCTCGGTCGCCCGGGCGAGCAGATCGCCGAGCCGGTAAACGCCGTCGTACCGCCGCTCGTTGACGCACGCCACAGCGCGCAGCTCGGGGAAGCGCTCGCTCCTGAGCGCTTCCGGAGCGGCAGCGGCCAGCTCCGGGCACAGCTCGTAGAGCGGGGCGAGGAAGCTCCGGCCGCGGAACCCCTCCGTGGTCACGAGGGCGGCGGGCCGGCAGTGCTCGAGGGTCCACGCGATCTCCCGGGGCGTCGAGAAGGTGCTGACGCCGACGGTGATCGCCCCGACCTTGGCGGCGGCGAAGGCGGTGACGAGCCACTCCGGCCGGTTCGGGAGGAGGATGGCGACGCGGTCACCTCTCCGCACGCCGGCGGCGAGGAGGGCCCGCGCCAGCCCGTCGGCCTGCGCCTTCAGCGCGGCGTAGGTGAGGCGCTCTCCCCGGAAGACGACCGCCTCCGCCCGCGGCCGCGCGGCCGTCTGCTCGTCGAGGAGGTCGCCCAGCGTGCGGCTGCGCGGCGGCATCCCGACCGCCTGCCGCATCGTCAGCGCCCGGTGAAGCGCGGCTGCCGGCCCTCGCGATGCGCCGCCAGGCCCTCGTCGACGTCCCGGCTCCATTCGAGCGCGTGGCGGAGCGCGTCCGACAGCGCGCGGGCCGCGGTAAATCCAGAAGCCATGCGCACGTTCATGATGCGCTTGGCGCCGCGCGTGGCGAGGGGCCCGCTCGCGCAGATGCGGGTGGCGAGCGCGTGCGCTTCGGGGAGCAATCGCTCCGCCGGGTGGACGGCGAGCACGAGTCCGAGCCGCTCCATCTCCGCGGCACCGAGCTCGCGCCCGGTGCAGATGATCTCGAGGGCCCGCGCCCGGCCGACGATCACGGGCAGACGCACGGGACCGCCGGCGCCCGGGAAGCCGCCCCAGAGCGCCTCGGGCAGCGCGAACGTGGCGTGCGCCGCGGCCAGCCGGATATCGCACGCCAGCGCGAGCTCGGCGGCGCCGGCCCGGGCGGCGCCGTTCAGGGCGACGATGACGATTTGTGGAAGCGCCTCGATGGCGTCGTAGAGCCGGTTGGCGACCCGGACGAGCTCCAGGATTTGGTCCTTGGTGTAGGAGGCGCGCACGGCGGGGTTCAGGATCCCCATGGAGAAGAACTGATTCCCCGTGCCCGTCACGACGATCGCCTGGATCTCCTCGTCATCGGCGAGGCGGTCGACGATGCCCTGGAGGGCGAGGAGGACGTCCCGCGTGAGCCGGTTCTGGTCCCCGGGCCGGTTGAACGTGATCGTGGCGACCGGGCCGTCGCGCTCCAGCCTGACTTCGTCGGCGACGGAGCCCAGAACCTGTCCGACGCTCACCGCGCCGGCTCGAACCAGAAGTCGGTCATCCGCCCCTCGGGCCGCGCGGTGAAGATCGCGCGGACCGGCATCCCGACGGCGAGCCGCTGGGCCGCCGCCCGCACGTCGGAGAGATCGACGCCGCGGAGGTAGTTCACCATCGCCGTGTCGGCGTTCCTGAGCCGCACATACGCCACCACGTAGGGCGGGTCGGGCATGCCCGTAAACTTCTGAGCCACCACCGTGAACGCCTCCAGCACCCCGTCGGGCGCGACCTCCACCCACTCGCCGGTGGCGGCGAAGCAGCGGTCGCAGAAGCCGCGGGGGGGCAGGAGCACGCGCCGGCACTGCGGGCAGCGGCGGCCGAGAAGGCGCTTCTCACGCAGCGCCCGGAAGAAGTGGCTGCCCGTCTCGCCGGCGGCGTGACGGTAGTGGATATCCCAATGTTGCTCGATCTCGATCACCGGCTCGCTCATCGCCCGACGTGGGGGGCCCCGACATGGCCCCCCACACCCCCCAGCGCTCGGAGCGCCCCGGGGAGCCCGTGGCGCTCCTCGACCACGCGGCGCACGTCACTCATCGTTCCCCTCGCAAGACCACGGCTCCATAAAACTGGTGGTCGCCGCCGATGCCGGTGGCAAGCGCCGTCCGCGCCCCCTCCACCTGCCGCTCGCCCGCATGGGCCATCACCTGCAGCGCAGCCTCCGCCACGCGGACCATGGCGGTGACGGCAATGGGATTCGCGCACAGCACCCCGCCCGACGGGTTGACAGGCTGGCGGCTCCCCAGGTGGAACTCGCCCTTCTCGAGGAGCGGTCCCGCCTGCCCCTTGTCACACAGCCGCGCCGCCTCGATGACGTGAAGCTCGATGTTGCTGAAGGGCGCGTAGAGCTCGGCCACGTCGATCTCCCGCCAGGGGTCGCGGATCCCGGCCTGGCGGTAGGCCCGGGCGATGGCCTCGGCGAGGGCGTCGGCGTCGGCGTGGTCGTGCTCGGCGGCCGGACCCATGCGGTCCCCCATGAAGTAGGTCTCCACGCAGTTGCCGACGCCATCGATCCACGCCTTCGGCCCCGGCAGCCGGCGCGCGACCTCTTCCGAGCAGAGAACCAGGGCGCAGCCTCCCGTGGACTGCGGGCAGGCGTCGAAGAGCTTGATGGGCCAGCAGATCACCCGCGAGGCGAGAACCTCCTCCACCGTCACCTCCTTCCGGAGGTGGGCGTGAGGGTTCCGGAGCGCGTGGCGCCGGTTCTTCACCGCGGCCAGCGCCATGTGGTACTCCGTCGTGCCGTACTTCGCCATGTAGCGCACGGCCTGGAGCGCCAGCATGTTGATGGCGTTGAGCGGGAAGGGCCGCTCGTAGAGGACGTCCCACATCGTGTTCAGGACGAGCTGGGCGTCGCCGCTTTCCCCCACCCGGTCGGCCCCCGCCGCCAGTACGCAGTCGAACATGCCGGACGCCACGTGGAAGTAGGCGGCGTGCACGGTGGTGATCCCCGTGGACCCGCCGGTGTTGACGCGCATGAAGGGCTTGTCAGCCACGCCGAGGGCGTCGGCCACCCACCGCTCGGCGTGGGCCACGCCCATGAGCGCATCGGGCGCCAGGGCGAGCACGGCCGCCTCGATGTCGCGCACCTCCAGGCCCGCATGGGCCAGCGCGCGCGCGACGGCCTCCCGCGCCAGCTCGGGGTAAGTCACGTCGTCCCGGCGGAAGCGGTGCTCGGTCTGGCCGACGCCGACGATAGCCACGCGCCGCATCGCCGTCACGCCTCGCCTTCGAGGACGACCACCGTGTGGGCCTGGCCGGCGAGCCCGCTGGCACCGTGGGCGACCGCGCGCCGCGCGCGCACTACCTGGTGGCCGTCGGCGCGGCCCGTGACTTGAAGACAGGCCTCGGCGATCCGCACGAGGCCGGAGGCGAAGAACGGGTGCGCGCAGAGGAGGCCTCCGGAGGGATTGACGCTGACCTCGCCGGCGGCGGCGAAGCGCGCGCCCTCACCGGGGCCGCAGAAGCCCAGCCCCTCGTACGCCATGAGCTCGTGGTACGGGGTGACATCGTACACCTCGGCCACGGCGAACTCGCGGCGCGGGTCCCGCACGCCGGCCATCCGGTACGCGCGCTCCGCGGCCGCCGCCAGCGCGCGGGAGTCGACGAGTTCCTCCGGCTCCCGCCAGTAGGTCGCCGAGGCCCAGCCCACGCCCCGCACCTGCGCCGCCGGACACCGGAGCGTGTCGGCGCGCTCCCCGCGGGCGAGCACGAGCGCGCAGGCCCCATCCGACAGGGGCGACGTCTCGAGCGCCTTGAGGGGCCACACCACCATCGGCGAGACGAGAACGTCGTTCGCGGTCACGGCCTGCCGGCGCTCGGCGTGAGGGTTCCGGACGCCGCTCGCCCGGTTCTTCACCACCACGCGCGCCGCCGCCGCCTCCTCCAGCCCGTAGCGGTCGCGGTAGGCTGCGGCCTGGATTGCAGCCGCCACCAGACCGTCCATCCCCACGTGCCGTCGGTAGAAGGGGTCGAGGCTGAGCTGCTCCACGAGCGGGATGGGCGCCTCCGAGCACTTGCTCCAGCCGGCCACCAGCGCGGTGTGGCCGAGGCCGGAGGCCAGGCGCAGGTAGGCGAGCACGAAGGCGTGCTCCGCGCTCGACGCTACCGCCAGCAGGTCCTTCATGTAGCCGCCCGCCGGCGGCGCCGTCACCATGCTCGAGATGACACGTCCGTCGACGAGATCGGAGGCGCCGATCACGACGGCGTCGAGATCGCTCCAGGCGAGGCGGGCGTCGGCGAGGGCACCGCTCGCCGCCTCGAAGATCAGCTCCTCGAGCGTGCGGTCGGTGATGGCGCTCGCATACCCGACCTGGCTCACGCCCACCACTGCTACGCGCTCGGACACGTGACCTCCAGCGTTTGCGATCGTCGTAGGACTGTGATAGCGTCGCGCCGGTTTCCGTTTTGGACCGCCCGGTTCACTCTTCATAAGCTCGGAGGAGATCGTTGTCAACGGCGCCCCCCACGCCGCGTCGCAAGATCGGCATCGCGCATCTCTCCCACGCCTTCGAGATCGACGGCCGTACGGTGCCGGTGCTGGCCGACGTCACCCTCGACGTGGCGGAGGGCGAGTTCCTCGCCATCGTGGGACCGAGCGGCTGCGGCAAGTCGACGCTCCTCAACATCGTCTCCGGACTCTTCCTGCCGTCCACCGGGCACGTGAGTGTAAACGGTGTCCCCGTCCAGGGCATCAACCCGCGCATCGGCTACATGTTCGCCCGTGACGCGCTGCTGCCCTGGCGCACGAGCCTCGCCAACGTCGTGTTCGGCCCGGAGCTCGCAGGGGAGCCGCCGGAGCGGCGAGAGGCGAAGGCGCGGGACCTCCTCCGGCTCACCGGACTCGCGGGGCCGTGAAGGTGGCCGAGAAGTACTTCGCGGGCATCGATCCGAAACTTCTCCGTCAAATCCTTCAGGACAGCATCAAGGGCTACCGGCCGGTCATCAGCCGTCAGGCGGTGGCGAACATCGGCGAGATGCTCAAGTTCGCGGGGCTGATCACGCGGGTGCCCGCGTATGACGACATCGTCGACACCCGGTACGCCCCCACACGGTTCCCGTGAGCGGGGAGCGGGTGACGCCAGGCGGGACGGGCGTGGAGACGTGGTGAGCCGCGCTGGCGAGGCGCGCGGCGCGACCGCCGAGCTCTCCCGGTTCGTGGCGCAGACGGACGGAGGCGCCATTCCGTCGGCGGCCATCGCGCTGGCGCGCACCGCCTTCCTTGATGTGACGGCGACCACCCTGGCGGGGGCGGCGGAACCCGTGGGCCGGATCCTGACCGCCTGGGTCCGCGAAGCCGGGGGGACGCCGGCGGCGAGCGTCGTAGCCGGCGGCTTCAAGACCGGCACCACCCAGGCGGCGCTCGCCAACGGCGTGATGGCGCACGCGCTCCTCTACGACGACACCACGTTCGTGACCCTGGCCCACCCGAGCGTCGTGCTCGCGCCGGCCCTGCTCGCGCTCGGGGAGCCGGCCGGATCGTCGGGCCGGGCCGTCCTCGAGGCCTACGTGATCGGCTACGAGGTGCTCACGAAGCTCGGCCGCGCGCTCAACCCCTCCCACTACGAGAAGGGGTGGCACGCCACGATCAGCCTGGGGACGGTCGCCGCCGCCGCCGCCGGCGCCCACCTCCTCCGCCTCGACGCCCACCGGGTCGAGATGGCCCTCGGGATCGCGACCGCGATGGCGGGCGGGTCGCGCCAGCAGTTCGGAACGATGACGATGCCGTTCCACGCCGGCCACGCCGCCCGCAGCGGCGTGGTCGCCGCGGAACTGGCGAGGCGCGGCGTCACCGCCGACCGGGGCATCCTCGAGTCGCGTATGGGCTACTGCGCCCTGTTCGCCGGCCCCGGGGGCGCCGACCTCGAACAGCTCACGAAGGGCCTCGGCGAGGCGTGGGAGATCCGGGTCGCGGGCTCCGTCTTGAAGCCCTACCCGTGCGGGGCGCCGCTCCAGCGGGCGATCGACGCGATCCTGGCGCTGCGCGCCCGGCACCGGATCGATCCCGCCGCGGTGCGCGAGATCCGCGTCGGCGTGAGCTACATCTTCCAGGGCGTCCTCATCCGCACCGAGCCCCGGACAGGGCTCGAGGGCAAGCCGAGCCTCGAGTTCTGCGCGGCGGTGGCGATGCTCGACGGCCGCCTCGGCCTCGACGCCTTCACCGACGCGCGCGTGCGCGACCCCGCGGTGCGGGCCATGATGGCGCGCGTCAGGACGTACGTCGACCCCGCGCTCGAGCGGGGGGCGCCCGGCGTGGCCGCCGACCCGTTCGGGGATCGGACCACCGTCACGATCGTTCTCGACGACGGCCGCGAGCTGGCGGAGACGGTGCGCTTCCCGTGGGGGAGTCCCGAGAACCCGATGAGCCGCGACGAGCTCGTCGGCAAGTATCGCGAGGCGGCGCGTCTCAGCCTCGACCGGGCGCGGGCCGAGCGCGCGCTCGGCCTGCTCGAGCGGCTGGACACGCTCCCCTCCGTCCGCCCCTTGATGGACGCGCTGCGTGGCGCGAAGCGAGCGGGAACGGCGGCCCGGCGCGCCGGGCCGCGACGAGCTCACCATGGCTAGCCGGGTCAATCCGGAGGAGATGTTCGCGACCAACACGCTGGACCTGGAATAGCGTGTCACCGTCGCGTAGCGCCTCGCCGGTCTGAACACCACGGCCTATGAGCTCAACTGTATCCGATCCCATGCACTCATCGAGCGCTCACGGCCGCTCGTGGATTCGTCTTGTGGATTCGTCTTGCGGGCTCCGACCCGCTCGGCTATGTTCGAGACGCACGAACAAAAGGGGGCTCGAAATCTTGTCGGAAGGCGCCCTCGCTGCCACACTCGCCGTCCGTGAGGCTGGCCCCGCCGGCGCGCCGAAGCCCCGACTCCTCGACCGGGTCCGCCAGGCCATCCGCGCCCGGCACTACAGCCGCCGCACAGAGAAGACCTACGTCGCGTGGATCCGCCGGTACATCTTGTTTCACGGCAAGCGTCATCCCACCGAGATGGGCGCGGCCGAGGCCACCCGGTTTCTGACCTCGCTGGCCGTCGATGGGAACGTGGCGGCCTCGACACAGAATCAGGCGCTGAGCGCCCTCCTGTTCCTTTATCGGGACGTCCTGGAACAGGACTTGCCATGGCTCGACAACGTGGTGCGGGCGAAGGGCGCGCAGCGGCTGCCCGTGGTGCTCACCCGCGCCGAGGTGCGGGCCGTCATCCAGCAGCTCCAGGGCACGCCGCGGCTGATGGTTCTCCTCATGTACGGTGCCGGGCTCCGCCTCCTCGAGTGCGCCCGGCTACGGGTCCAGGACGTCGACTTCGCGTCCAACCAGATCGTGGTCCGTGGGGGCAAGGGTGACAAGGATCGGGTCACCATGCTCCCCGGCGCCGTGAAGGCGGACCTGGCCCGGCACCTTCACGGGGTGCAACGGCAGCACGAGCGCGATCTGCAGTGCGGAGCCGGCTGGGTGGAACTCCCGTGGGCGCTCGCGCGCAAGTACCCGAACGCCGGGCGGGAATGGGCCTGGCAGTGGATCTTCCCGGCGACCCGTTTCTACGTGGACCGTGTCACCGGCCAGCGGCGCCGCCACCACCTGCACGAGTCCGTGCTGCAGCGGGCGGTGAAGGAGGCCGCGCGCCGCGCGGGCATCGCGAAGCGCGCGACCTGTCACACGTTTCGACACTCCTTCGCCACCCACCTGCTCGAGGACAACCACGACATCCGGACCGTTCAGGAGCTCCTCGGTCACCGGGA
>DASYUQ010000024.1 GCA_036001065.1 Candidatus Methylomirabilota bacterium | reverse complement strand
GGGGGGCGACGGTGGTGGAGGTGACCGAGGAGACCTATCCCTGGGTGAAGCCGCTCATCGACCGGGACTTCGCCCGCGACTACCAGGGCCAGGACAGCCGGGGCCATTTCCACCTGAGCGACCGGCTCGGCCGTCTGGAAGCGATGCCGCAGTTCTACGGCCAGGTGATCGCCAGCCTCATCCAGCGGGCGGCCCTGCTCTTCGAGCTCGGCGTCCTCAAGCGCGGCGACGCGGCGTGACGGCCCGCCGTACATGGCCGGCGCCGCGCGGCTATAATGGCCCGGCATGTTCCAGAGCGAGCGGTTCTTCCGGGAAGCGTGGCCCGCCATCTCCCAGGCGGTCGGGTCGCCGGCCGACGCCGCGCGAGCCGTGCAGTGGATCGTGGGCCGGGCCGGACTCAAGCCGGGGGCCCGGGTGCTCGACGCGCCCTGCGGGTTCGGCCGTCACTCCATCGAGTTCGCCGGCAAGGGCTACAAGGTCACCGGCGTCGACTTCAACGAGACCGAGCTGGGGCGGGCCCGGGAGAGCGCGCACGGCGCCGGCGTGTCGCTCAACCTCATCTGCCAGGACATGCGCGACATGGATTTCTCCGGCGAGTTCGACCTCGCCCTGAACCTCTTCAGCAGTATCGGCTACTTCTCCGACGACGAGGACCGCCTCCTGCTCGACCGCTTCTGGCGCGCGCTGAGCCCGGGCGGCGTCTTCGTCCTCGACACGCGCAACCGCGACCAGTGCGTGCGGTCCATGCCGCGGGAGGAGCGGCAGCGCTTCGAGGACTGGACGCTGCGCATCGAGAACTCGTTCGATCCCATCACCAGCCGCTGGCTGGCCCGCTGGTGGCGCCTGCCCGCCGGAAGCGACGACCAGCCCGGGGACCTGATCGGCGAGAGCGAGATCCGGCTGTACTCCGCGCACGAGCTGCGCGCGATGCTGCGGCCCGAGCGCTGGAGTCGCGTCGACCTCTACGGCGCCCTCGACGGCACGCCGTTCTCTCTCGACACGCCCCGACTCGTCCTGGTCGCCCGGAAGTAGGAGATTCCCCCGGCGTTTCTCGAAAAGGAGAATGATCGATGGCCAGTGACAACCGGCCGCTCGTCGTCGTCAGCGGCCTCCTCCACCCCGATGGCAAGGCGCTGCTCGAGAGCCAGGCGCGCGTGGTGATGACCGACGACCCGACCGAGGAGGCGATGATGAAGACCGCCGCCGAGGCCGACGGCATCCTGTTCCGCATCCGGCCGCGCTGCACGCCCGCCCTAATGGCGGTCTGCAAGAAGCTGCGGGTGGTCGGCCGTCACGGCGTCGGACTCGACACGGTGGACATCCCCGCGGCGACGCGTCTGGGAATCGCCGTGGTCCACGCGCCGGGCTCGAACTCCCAGGCCGTGGCCGAGCACGCGCTCATGCTGATGCTGGCCTGCGTCAAGCGCACGCTCCAGGTCGACCGCCTGACCCGGGCGGGCGACTGGACCGCCAAGCAGCGGGCGGTCGGCAACACCGAGCTCAGCGGCAAGACGCTCGGCATCGTCGGCGTCGGCAACATCGGCCGGCGGGTGGCGAAGTTCGCGGGAGCGGTGGGCATGCGGGTGCTGGCCTACGACAAGTACGTGCCGGCCGACGAGGTGCGGCACCGTGGCGCCGAGCCGGTGGGGAGCCTGGAAGAGCTGCTGCCGCAGGTGGACGTGCTCACCTGCCACACCCCGCTCACCGAGCAAACGCATCACATGATCAACGCTCGCACGCTGGCGCTCATGAAGGACGGGGCCGTCTACATCAACACCTCCCGCGGCGGCGTCCAGGACGAGCGCGCGCTCTTCGAGGCGCTCACCCGAGGCAAGCTGGCGGCGGCGGGCGTCGACGTCTTCGAGGAAGAGCCCGCCCCCGTCGACAATCCGCTGCTCAACCTCGAGAACGTCGTCGTGTCGTCCCATGTCGCCGGCGTCACCAAGGAGGCCAACCGCCAGATGGGCGTGCAGGTGGCCGGCGAGATGCTGCGTGTGCTGCGCGCCGAGAAGCCGCAGGTGCTGGTGAATCCGGAGGTCTGGCCGCGCCTCGGAGTCCGGTAGTAGAATCCCGGTATGCCCATCGACTCGCGCCATCCCCGCGAGATCCGCGCCGACATTCGGCGGGGCAAGCTGGCCGGCGTCACCGCCGGCCTCGGTCAGGGCTATGTCCAGGCGAACCTCGCCGTGCTGCCCCGGGACTCCGCCTACGACTTCCTGCTCTTCTGCCAGCGCAACCCACGACCCTGCCCGCTGCTCGAGGTCACCAACGTCGGCTCGCCGGAGCCGGTGGGCGTGGCGCCGGGCGCGGACCTCCGCACCGACCTGCCGCGCTACCGGATCTACAAGGACGGCATGCTCGCCGACGAGGTCACCGACGCCACGCCGTACTGGAGCGACGACCTCGTCGCCTTCCTCCTGGGCTGCTCGTTCACGTTCGAGTGGGCGCTGCTGGAGGCGGGGATCCCGCTCTGGCACGTCGAGCACGGCAAGAACGTCGCGATGTGGCGGACGTCGATCGCCTGCCGGCCGGCCGGCGTCTTCCACGGGCCGATGGTGGTCTCCATGCGCCCGATTCCAGCCCCGCAGCTCTCGAAGGCCGTCACCGCCAGCGCGCGGTTCCCCAACGCCCACGGCGCCCCCGTCCACATCGGCGATCCGGCGACCATCGGCATCCGGGACATCACGAAGCCGGAGTGGGGCGATCCCCAGGAGTTCCGGCCGGGCGACGTGCCGGTGTTCTGGGCGTGCGGGGTGACGCCCCAGGCGGTCGCGCTGGCCTCCCGGCCGCCGTTCATGATCAGCCACAGCCCGGGGCACATGTTCATCACCGATGTGCCCAACTCCACGCTGGCGGTCCTCTAGGCCCGCGGGGATCAGGCGAGGCGCCTCTGAGATTCCTGCCCGCGGGAGACCTCGCCGTTTCTGTCGTGCTCGGCGAGGAGATCAGCGTCGAGCTCAACACGCGGGTGCGCGCGCTCGAGTTCCTCATCCAGCAGAAGGGGCTCACCGGCGTCGTGGAGACGGTGCCCGCCTTCGGCACGCTGCTCGTGTACTACGATCCGCTTGCCGTCGAGTACGACGCGCTCTGCGCCGCCATCAGCGAGCTGGCTCCCCGGGCCGATACCGCGGTGCTGCCGCCGGCGCGCAGCGTGGAGCTGCCCTGCTGCTACGATCCGGAGCTCGGCTTCGACCTGGCCGCCGCCGCCGAGCGCCTCGGCCTGGCGGTGGAAGAACTGGTGAGGCTCCACGCCGGGGCGTCGTATCTCGTCTATTTCATCGGCTTCACGCCCGGGCTGCCGTACATGGGCGGGATGCCCGAGCGCTTGCGGCTGCCGCGCCTGGAGACGCCGCGCACACGGGTGCCGGCGGGGAGCGTCGGCATCGGCGGCATCCAGTGCTGCATCTACTCGGTCGACAGCCCCGGCGGGTACTGGATCCTCGGTCGCACGCCCCTGCGCCTCTACGATCCGGGCGCGCCCGACCCGATCCTGCTGCGTCCGGGCGACCGCGTTCGCTTCCGTCGCATCGACCGCCCGGAGTTCGACTCGATCAGCGCGGCCGTCGGCGCGCGGACCTTCCGGCCGGTGATCGCGTGATCCGCATCCTCGAGCCGGGGCCCCAGACGACCGTGCAGGACCTCGGCCGTTGCGCCTACCTCCGCTACGGGATTCCGCCCTCGGGGCCGATGGACCGCGCGGCGTTCGTCCTCGCCAACCGCCTGGTCGGCAACCCGGACGGCGCCGCCGGGCTCGAGTGCACCGTGATCGGTCCCCGCTTCGAGGTCATCGCGCCGTGCGCGATCGCCGTGACCGGCGCCGCCATGCCGCTCACGCTCAACGGGCAGGAGGCGCCCGCCTGGACGACGCTGGCGCTCCGGGAGGGCGACGTGGTCAAGCTCGGTCCCGCGGGCGCCGGCGTCCGCGCGTACGTCGCCTTCTCGGGGGGAATCGACGTGCCGGAGGTCCTGGGCTCGCGCTCGACCTACCTGCGGGGCGGGCTCGGCGGTTTGGAGGGACGGGCGCTGCGCAAGGGCGACACGCTCCGGCTCTTCCCGGCGGCGCTGCCGCCCCTGCGGCGGGTACCGCCTTCGGCCATCCCCGACCTGGCCGCCGAGCCCGAGATCCGCGTGGTCCTCGGACCGCAGGCGGATCGGTTCACCGCGGAAGGGCTGCGGGCGTTTCTGGCCGGGCCCTACGAGATGCTGCCGCAGTCCGACCGGATGGGAGCGCGGATGCGCGGTCCGAGGATCACGCACACGCGCGGGCACGATATCGTCTCCGACGGCATCGCGCTCGGGAGCATCCAGGTGCCCGGCGACGGCCAGCCCATCGCGCTCCTGGTCGACCGCCAGTCCACCGGCGGCTACACCAAGGTGGCCACGGTGTGCTCGTTCGACATCGGTCGCCTCGGGCAGGTCAAACCGGGTCAGCACCTCCGCTTTCGCGCCGTCGCGCTGGCCGAGGCCCATCGCGCGCTCCAAGCGTGGCAGGCGTCTCTCGAGGAGGTCCTTTGATGGCCATCGACAAAGAGCTGAACGAGTACCTGGCGAAGACGAGCCGGTCGCGGGCGCTGCACGAGGAGGCGACGGCGGTGATGCCGGGCGGCAACAGCCGCACCACCACCTTCTTCGATCCCTATCCCTTCTACGTCCAGCGCGGGCAGGGCGCCTACGTCTGGGACGCCGACGGCGTGGCCCGGCTCGACTTCAACGGCAACTACACGAGCCTCATCCTCGGCCACGCGCCGCCCGACGTGGTGAAGGCGGCCCAGGAGGCGGCCGCCCTCGGCATGTCGTTCCCGGGGCCGACCGAGCACGAGATCCGGCTGGCGGAGATCCTCACCCGCCGCATTCCGTCACTCCAGACGATGCGCTTCACCAACTCCGGCACCGAGGCGACCATGAACGCCGTGCGCGCGGCCCGCGCCTTCACCGGACGGCCGAAAATCGCGAAGTTCGAGGGCGCTTATCACGGCACCCACGACTGGGTGATGGTGAGCGTGTCGCCCGACCTGAAGGCCGCCGGGGGTCGGCGCCACCCCAAGCCGGTCGCGTGGTCGGCCGGGCTGCCGCCCGCCGTCCTCAAGCACACCGTCGTGCTGCCGTGGAACGACGCCGAGGCGTGCACGCAGATCATCGAGAAGGAGGCGGCCAACCTGGCCGCCGTCCTCGTCGACCCGCTGCTGGGGATCGGCGGCATCCTGCTGCCCGCCGACGGCTTTCTGGAGCAGCTCCGCGCCGTCACCGAGCAGCACGGCATCGTCCTGATCTTCGACGAGGTGATCTCGCTCCGGATCGCCTGGGGCGGCGCCCAGGAGCGCTTCGGGATCCGTCCCGATCTCACGACGCTCGGCAAGATCGTGGGCGGCGGGCTGCCCGTGGGCGCCTTCGGCGGCCGCGCCGACATCATGGCCGCCTACGATCCGCGGCGCGGCGGCGCCCGGATCAGCCACGGCGGCACGTTCAACGCGAACCCCGTCACGATGGCGGCGGGCGCGGCCACGCTCAACGCCCTCACGCCCGAGGCCTACACGCGCCTGGACGCGCTGGGCGAGCGCCTGCGCGGCGGCGTGACGCGCCTGCTGACGGCGACGCGCCGGCGCGGCCAGGTGACCGGGGTCGGCTCGCTCTTCTGCCTGCACTGGACGGCGGGCCCCCTGACCGACTATCGCTCGAGTCGCCCCAAGGACCCGGAGGCGCCGGCCCGGGTCTTCCTCGGGCTCCTGAACGAGGGCATACTGCTGACCCAGCGGGGCCTGGGGGCCTGCTCGCTGGCGATGACCGACGAGGACATCGACCGTTTCATCAACGCACTGGCCCGAGTACTGGCGAGGGAGTGACCATCATGGCGACTCGGAAATTCATCGACCTCAACTCCGACATGGGCGAGAGCTACGGCCGCTGGACGCTCGGCAACGACGCCGAGATCATGCCCTTCATCACCTCCGCCAACGTCGCCTGCGGCTACCATGCCGCCGATCCCCATGTGATGCGCAAGACGGTGGAGCTGGCGCTCAAGCACGGCGTGGCGGTCGGCTCCCACCCCGGGCTGCCCGACCTCATGGGCTTCGGCCGCCGGGTGATGGACGTCTCGCCCAAGGAGGTCAAGGACTACATCTGCTACCAGACCGGCGCGCTGCGCGAGTTCGTGCGCGTGACCGGCAGCGACCTGCAGCACGTCAAGCCCCACGGCATCCTCTACAACATGATGGAGAAGGACGAGGCGCTGGCTGCGGCCGCCGGCGAGGCGGTGATGGAGTCGGGCGGAGCCAAGCTCATCCTCATGACCGCCGCCTCCGGCCGGTACGACGCGACCTGCCGCAAGATGGGCGTGCGCGTGGCCTCCGAGGGCTTCGCCGACCGCGCCTACAACGTGGACGGCACGCTCGTCTCCCGCAAGATCCCCGGCTCGCTCATCACCGACCCGCCGCAGGCAGCGGCCCAGGCCGTGAAGATGGCGATGGAGGGCAAGGTCCGCACGATCGACGGCGTGGAGATCGACATCTCGGTGCAGACGATCTGCTGCCACGGCGACACGCCCGGCTCCGATCGCATCGTCCGGGCGGTGCGCGAGGGGCTCGACAAGGCCGGCTGTCAGGTGAAGCCGCTGCGCGACTGGCTGCCGGCGGCCTGATCGAGGGGCGGTTGTCGAGGGCGCGGAGCATACCTTCATCGTCGGGCTCGCGAACGACGAGATCGGCTACCAGATGCCCTTCGCGAAGTGGGACGACAGCTGCCACACGTGCGCGCCTTTCATTCTCGCCGGCGTTCCCGGGTTGTGCCCGATACAGCCGATCGACTGCGACACGGTGTTCGTGAACAACGTCGGCCGCCAGGTCGATCCGGCGATCACGAACGCCCTCGCTCCCCTGATCGACGCGCTCGAACGATGAAGGGTGAACGCCAACGAGGGCCCACCCTTGACCCTTCCCCGCGGCAATGATTTACTGAGGCGCTCATGGACATGCCCCTCAAGCGGACACCTCTCTACGGCATCCACGTCAAGGCCGGCGCCCGCATGGTGCCCTTCGGCGGGTGGGAGATGCCCGTGCAGTACACGTCGATCGTCGAGGAGCACCGGGCCGTCCGGGCGGCGGTCGGCCTCTTCGACGTGAGCCACATGGGCGAGTTCGAGGTCGAGGGGCCGGAGGCGCTGGCGGCGCTCCAGCACTTGACGACCAACGACGTCGGGGCGCTCGAGGCCGGGCAGGTCCAGTACTCGCTGCTCTGCTATCCCGACGGCGGGATCGTCGACGACCTCACGCTCTACCGGCTCGGCCCCGAGCGCTTCATGATGACCGTCAACGCCGCCAACATCGACAAGGACTGGGCCTGGGTGACCGAGAGGTCCGCGACGCGCCGGGGCGCGCGGTGGCGGAACGTCTCGGCGCAGACGGCGCTGATCGCCGTGCAGGGGCCGCGGGCCGAGGCCCTCGTCGGCCGCCTGGCCGACCGCGACGTCGCCGCCATCGGGTACTACCGTTTCGCCGCCGGCGCCGTCGCCGGAGGGCAGGCGCTGATCTCCCGCACCGGCTACACCGGCGAGGATGGCTTCGAGCTGTACGTGGGGGCGGCCGACGCCATGCGGCTCTGGCAGGCGCTGCTCGACGCCGGAGCCGGCGCCGGCGCCCGGCCGATCGGGCTCGGCGCGCGCGACACCCTGCGTCTCGAGATGCGCTACGCGCTCTACGGCAACGACATCGACCAGACCACCAACCCCATCGAGGCGGGGCTGGGCTGGGTGGTGAAGCTCGCCAAGGGCGAGTTCATCGGCCGGGAAGCCATCGAGCGGGTGAAGAGCGAGGGGCCGCGCCGCCGGCTGGTTGGGCTGGAGATGGCCGATCGCGCCGTGGCCCGCCACGGCTACCCCGTCCTCAAGGACGGCCAGGCGATCGGGATCGTGACGTCGGGCTCCTACGGGCCCTCGGTCGACAAGTCGATCGCGCTCGCCTACGTGGACACCGCGCACGCGGCCGTCGGCACCGAGCTGGGCGTCGACATCCGCGGGCAGGCGCGGCCCGCACGGGCCGTCAAGACGCCGTTCCACCCGCCACGCGTGAAGAAGGCGCCGTGACATCCCCGGCCGGCGGCGGCCGGGCACCGGCGGCCTCTATAAGGAGGTGACGATGTCCAACATTCCGACGGATCTCAGGTACACGCGCGACCACGAGTGGGCGAAGCGGGAGGGCGGCAACGTCCGCGTCGGCATCACCCACTACGCCCAGGAGCAGCTCGGCGACGTCGTCTTCGTCGAGCTCCCAAAGGTCGGCGCCAAGGCGGCCCAGCGCCAGTCCTTCGGCGTGGTGGAGTCGGTGAAGGCCGTGTCCGATCTCTACGCGCCCGTGTCGGGGGAGGTCGTCGAGGTGAACGCGCAGCTCGGCAAGACCCCGGAGCTGGTCAACCAGGACCCCTATGGCCGCGGCTGGATGATCGTCATCAAGCCCTCGAACCCCGCCGAGTGGGACCAGCTGCTCACCGCCAAGCAGTACGAAGAGCACCTCGCCCAGGGCCCGCACTGATGCGCTATCTGCCCAACACGCCGCAGAACCAGCGCGCGATGCTCGACGTCATCGGCGCCCGGGCGATCGAAGATCTGCTGGTCAAGATCCCGGCCAAGGCCCGCCTGTCGCGGCCGCTCGGGCTGCCGCCAGCCCTGGCCGAGACCGATCTGATCCACCTCCTGCGAGGGCTGGCGGCCGAGAACGCCGACGCCGACTCCTACACCTGCTTCGCGGGCGGCGGCGCCTACGACCACTACGTCCCCAGCCCCATCAACCACCTGATCTCGCGCGGCGAGTTCTTCACGGCCTACACGCCCTATCAGCCCGAGGCCAGCCAGGGTACGCTGCGGACGATCTACGAGTACCAGACGATGATCGCCGAGCTGACCGGGATGGACGTCGCCAACGCCTCGATCTACGACGGCGGGTCGGCGCTCGCCGAGGCCGTCCTGATGGCGCGCGACATCACCGGGCGCCACGAGGTCGTGATGACGGCCGGCGTGCATCCACTGTCCCGGCGCGTGGTCGAGACGTACGGCCAGGGACTCGGTCTGCAGCTCCGGACGGCGCCGCTGGGAGACGGGATCACCGACGCCGACGGCCTGCGCAAGGCGGTCTCGAGCAAGACGGCGGCCATCGTGGTGCAGTCGCCGAACCTGTTTGGCTGCCTCGAAGAGATCGCGGACGCGGCGGCGGTCGCGCACGAGGCCGGCGCCTTGCTGATCGCGTCAGTCGATCCGGTGAACCTCGGCGTGCTCGAGGCCCCGGGTGCACAGGGCGTCGACATCTGCGTCGGCGAGGGACAGGGGCTCGGCGTCCCCCTGGGGTTCGGCGGCCCGAACCTGGGCGTGCTCGCGGTGAAGAAGGACTTCATCCGGCGCATCCCGGGTCGCCTCGCCGGCGCGACGGTGGACCTCGACGGCCACCGGGGCTTCGTCCTGACTCTCCAGGCGCGCGAGCAGCACATCCGCCGGGAGAAGGCCACGTCGAACATCTGCACCAACGTGGCGCTCTGCGCCCTGATGGGCACCATCTACATGTCGATCATGGGCAAGGCGGGACTGGTCCGGGTGGGTGAGCTGTCGACGGCCAAGGCCCACCATGCGGCCGGGGTCCTGGCCGCGGTGCCCGGCGTGCGGCTCCGCTTCGGCGCGCCGTTCTTCAAGGAGTTCACGCTCGCGCTGCCGAAGCCACCCGAGCGGGTGGCGCGCCGGCTCTTGAAGGACCGCATCCTCGCCGGCGTTCCGCTCGCGCGGTTCGACCGCAAGCTGCGTGACTGCCTCGTGGTCGCGGTCACCGAGCGGCGGACGCGCGCCGAGATCGACGCGTTCGCGGCGGCGCTGGCGAAGGCGGTGGCGTGATGGCCGAGGAAGTGCGAGGCGCAGCCGAAGGCGAGCCGAGCGAAGCGTCGAAGCCGGTGCGAGGCGCAGCCGAAGGCGAGCCGAGCGAAGCGTCGAAGCCGAGCTACGACAAGCTGATCTTCGAGCTGTCATCGCCCGGTCGGCACGCGTTCTCGCTGCCGGAGCCGGATGTGCCGAAGAGCGATGTGCACGCGCTCCTGCCGGAGCGGCACCTGCGCCGGCAAGGGGCCGAGCTGCCCGAGGTGTCCGAGGTCGACGTCATCCGCCACTACTCCCGTCTGAGCCGCCTCAACTACGGTGTCGACACGCACTTCTATCCCCTCGGCTCGTGCACGATGAAGTACAACCCGAGGATCAACGAGGACATGGCGCGGTTGCCGGGCTTCGGCGCCTTGCATCCGCTGGCCCCGGAGGAGGCGAGCCAGGGCGCGCTCCAGCTCATGCACGAGCTGGCGGCGGACCTCGCCGAGATCGCCGGCATGGACGCCGTGTCGCTGCAACCGGCCGCCGGGGCCCAGGGCGAGCTCGCCGGCGTCCTCATGATCCGCGCCTACCATCTCGCCAACGGCGAGCGCCGCACGAAGGTGCTGATCCCGGACTCCGCGCACGGCACGAACCCCGCGTCGACGGCGATTGCCGGCTATCGGGTCGTCCAGCTCAAGTCCGAGGCGAACGGCGAGGTCGACGTCCTCGACCTCGAGCGGAACCTCGACAACGAGACGGCCGCGTTCATGCTGACGCTGCCGAACACGCTCGGGATGTTCGAGCCCCGGATCATCGAGATCATCGAGAGGTGTCACGCCAAGGGCGTGCAGGTGTACATGGACGGCGCCAACCTGAACGCCATCCTCGGCATCGTCAGACCCGGCGATCTCGGATTCGACGTCTGCCACTTCAACCTCCACAAGACGTTCACGACGCCGCACGGCGGCGGCGGCCCCGGCGCGGGGCCGGTCGGCGTGAAGTCGCACCTGATGCCGTTCCTGCCGACGCCGGTCGTCACCCGGCGCGAGGGCCGTGCGAGGCGCAGCCGCAGGGGAGCCGAGCGAAGCGCCGACGCCAAGGCCGGCGGTGCACCGACCTACGCGCTCGACTGGAACCGCCCCAAGTCCATCGGCAAGCTCCAGACCTTCTGGGGCAACTTCGGGATGCTCGTCCGCGCCTACACGTACATCCGGACGATGGGGCCGGCGGGGCTGCGCAGCGTCTCCGACAACGCCGTGCTGAACGCCAACTACGTCATGAAGCGCCTGGAGCCGTACTACGACGCCGGCGCTCCCGGCCCGTGCATGCACGAGTGCGTGATGTCGGCCCGGCGACAGAAGAAGCTCGGCGTCACCGCGCTCGACATCGCCAAGCGGCTGCTCGACCTCGGCTTCTACGCCCCCTCGATCTACTTCCCGCTGATCGTGGAGGAGGCGCTGATGATCGAGCCGACCGAGACGGAGTCGAAGGAGACGCTGGACGAGTTCTGCGACGCCATGATCCGGATCGCCAAGGAGGCGGAAGAGCACCCCGCGGTGATCCACGACGCGCCCCTGACCACGCCAGTGCGCCGCCTGGACCAGACGCGCGCCGCGCGGTACCCGGACTTGCGCTGGCGTCCGCCGGCGGAGTCATCGCGAGTCTGATCGGCGCACGATCCGACCGGGGGCAATGACACGATGATTCGCGCCCGTTCGAGCGCCGGCTTTGCCGGCGCAACCGAATCCTGGGGGGAGTCTCGAGGGGGGCCCGTCTTGCGAGCCGCAGGCGAGGCGAGCCATCCAATCGAGTCAGCGAAGCTGTCCCCCTCGACGAGGCCCTGGCGGCTCATCGTCACCGAGCCTCTCGACGGCCCCACCAACATGGCGATCGACGAGGCGCTCTGGCGCAGTCGGCTCGCCGGGGATGGACCCCCGACGCTCCGGTTCTTCGCGTGGGCGCCTCCCGCCGTGTCCCTGGGGTACGGGCAGCGGCTCGATCGCGGCGTGAACGTCGACGCGTGCCGGGCCCTGGGCGTCGGGCTGGTGCGACGACCAACCGGTGGCAGCGCGATCTATCACGATGGGCCCGAGCGCGAGCTGACGTACAGCGTGGTCGCTGCCGTCGACGACTTCGCCGGCGCCGTCGGGGTCCTCCAGTCGTACGACTGGATCAGCAGGGGCCTCGTGGCGGGGCTGCGGCGGCTCGGGGTCGCCGCCGAGATGGTGCCGGTCATGCCGTCGGGCTCCGAGCCGCCCGCGTTCTGCTTCGCGCGCACCGGGACCTACGAGATCGAGGTCGGTGGCCGCAAGCTCGTCGGCAGCGCGCAACGGCGCCGGATCGGCGGCTTCCTGCAGCATGGAAGCGTGATGCTCGGCGTGGATGCCGCCCGCGTCCGGCTCATCTTTCCCGGGGGTGATCCCCTCGCGGGCATGACCACCGTCGAGGCGGCTCTCGGACGCCGGCCCTCGTTCGACGAGGTCGCGTCCGCGCTGGCCGACGGGTTCGCGGAGGCGCACGGGCTCGCCCTCGTGCCTGGCGGACTCAGTGACGCCGAGGCGCGCGACGCGGAGCGGCTGGCCCGTGACAAGTACGGCACCGACGCATGGACGGAGCGCTCTCGAGTCGCCGATGGCTTCGCGCGAGTACCCTGACCTTCCCCGCGTGGGCGTGGGCGCGGTGGTGCTCGACGGCGATCGAGTGCTCCTGGTCAGGCGCGGACGGCCGCCGGCGTTCGGCAAGTGGAGCCTCCCCGGAGGCCTGGTGGAGCTCGGCGAGACGACGCAGGAAGCGGCGCGGCGCGAGGTGCTCGAGGAGTGCGGGCTCGACGTCCGCATCGGCGCCGTCGCCGGCGTGCTGGACCGCGTCGTCAGCGACCCCGACGGACGCGTCCGGTATCATTGGGTGCTGGTCGACTACGTTGCCTATCCCGAGTCCGCCCACGTCGTCGCCGGCAGCGACGCCGCCGAGGCCCAGTGGGTTCGGGTGGCCGACGTCCACCGCTACGACACCACTGACGGCCTGATCGAGATGATCGATCGGGCCGTCGTGCTCGCGAAGGGAGAGACGGGAAGATGAAGGTCGCGCTCGTGACGAAGGCACTCGGGGACGTCGACGCCGACGTCCTCGTCGTCGGCCTCCAGGCCGAGGAGAAG
>DASYUQ010000023.1 GCA_036001065.1 Candidatus Methylomirabilota bacterium | reverse complement strand
CTTTCCGTCAGCGTGCAGCTTGATTCGGGTGCGGAGGTCGTGCGTCGTTCCGGTGTAGAGCCGTTGATCTCGATCACTCCGCAACACGTACGTGTAGTACACGGCGCCTCCCTTGGCGCGAATAGTTGGAACGGCACTAGGGCTGCCCGTAGTCGCGCCGCCAGAGCTCCACGTACTCGATGGCGTTGCGCTTGATGTCGTCCAGCTCTTCCTGGCTCATCTGGCGGACGGGCTTGGCCGGCACGCCCATCACCAGCCAGCCCGAGGGCACCACCTTCCCCGGGGGCACCAGGGCGCCGGCGCCTACCTGCGCCCATTCCTCCACCACCGCACCGTTCAGCACCACGGCGCCGATGCCGATGCGGACGTTGGCCTTGATGGTGCAGGCGTGGACGACCGCGCGGTGGCCGATGGTGACGTTGTCGCCCACCAGGCAGGGGTGCTGCGGCGTCACGTGCAGCACCGAGCAGTCCTGGACGTTGGTGTTCTTGCCGATCTTTATGTAGTTGTCCTGATCGCCGCGCACGATCGTCCCCGGCCAGACGCTGGCGCCGTCGTCGATCTCCACGTCGCCGATGACCTGAGCCGCGATGTCCACGTAGGCGCCGGGATGGACGCGGGGCTTCCGGCCCGGGACCTCGCGGATCACCGTCAGGCGACCTCGAAGAGGCCGGCCGCTCCCATGCCGCCGCCGATGCACATGGTGCAGACCACGTAGCGAGCGCCGCGGCGCCGGCCCTCGATGAGGGCGTGGCCGACCATGCGCGCGCCGCTCATGCCGTAGGGGTGGCCGATGGAGATGGCGCCGCCGTCGACGTTCAGCTTCTCCATCGGGAGGCCGAGCCGGTCGCGGCAGTAGACGACCTGCACGGCGAAGGCCTCGTTGAGCTCCCAGAGGTCGATCTGGTCCATCTTCGTGCCGAAGCGCTCGAGCAGACGAGGCACCGCGAAGACCGGGCCGATCCCCATCTCGTCGGGCTCGCAAGCCGCGACGGCCAGGCCCCGGAAGATCCCCAGCGGAGAGAGCCCACGCCGCGCGGCAAGCCCCGCGTCCATGACCACACAGGCGGACGCGCCATCCGAGAGTTGGCTGGCGTTGCCGGCGGTGATGTGGCCCTTCTCGCCCGTGACGGGCTTGAGCGCGGCCAGGCCCTCCAGCGTCGTGTCGGGCCGGTTGCCCTCGTCCCGCTCGAGCGTGACCTCTTCCAGACGCGTCTGGCCCGTGGCCTTGTCCACCACGACCTTCGTCGTCGGGAGTGGCACGATCTCGGCGTCGAAGCGCCCGTTCCTCTGGCCGGCGGCGGTGCGCTGCTGGCTCACCAGCGCGTAGGCGTCCTGGGCCTCGCGCGTGATGTAGTAGCGCGTGGCCACGACCTCGGCCGTCTCGATCATCGACATGTAGATCTCCGGCTTGTGCTCCTCGAGCCACTCCTCCCGAAAGCGGTGGAGGTTCATGTGCTCGGTTTGCACGAGGCTGATCGACTCGAGCCCGCCCGCTACCACGATGGGTACCCGATCGACGATCACGCGCTGGGCGGCCATGGCGATGGCCTGCAGGCCCGACGAGCAGAATCGGTTGACGGTGACGCCGGCCGTCGTCACCGGCAGGCCGGCCCGCAGCGCAGCCTGCCGGGCGATGTTGTGGCCGGTGGCGCCTTCCGGCATGGCGCAGCCCAGGATGACGTCCTCGACCTCGCCGGGCTCGAGTCGGGCGCGCTCGACGGCGTGCTTGATGACGTGGCCGCCCAGCGTGGCGCCATGGGTGTTGTTGAAGGCGCCGCGGTAGGCCCTGCCGATCGGGGTGCGAGCGGTGGAGACGATGACGGCCTCGGCCATGGCTGGTCTCCTTTGGGCGCGATGATACACCGCCCGCGCTGGTCAGACGCTAGTGCCGTTCCAACTATTCGCGCCTAGGAAGGCACCGTGTACGTCGTTCGTGGAGAGATTTAGTATCAACAAGTTGGAACGGCACTAGGCGCATCGGGCGTAATGCTCGATGATGAACCCGGCGATGCTGTGACGGGCGGGGCCTTGGGGCAGGTCGTCGCGAGGGAACCAGCGCGCGTCCTCCAGTTCCTCGGGGTCGAGCGTGATCTCCCCGCCCGCGTAGCTGGCGACGAAGCCGACCATGAGCTGGCTGGGAAACGGCCAGTTCTGGCTGCCGACGTACTGGACGTCCTTGACGTCCACGCCGACCTCTTCCTTCACCTCGCGCCGCACGGCGCCTTCGAGCGACTCGCCGTTGTCCACGAACCCCGCCACCAGCGCGTAGCGCCCCGGCGCCCAGGCGGCCTTGCGGGCCAGCAGCACGCGGTCGCCGTCGCGCACCAGGACGATGACCGCGGGATGCAGATGCGGGTAATGCTCGTAGTGGCAACGGGGGCAGCGCTTGCCCCATTCGTTCTCGATCCGCTCCGTCCGCTCGCCGCAGCGCGGGCAGTGGCCGCTGGTGCTCTCCCACCAGAGCGCCTGCATCGCCATGCCCCCGAGCGAGAGCAGGTCGTCGGGCAGCCTCGTGCCCTGCATCGGCACCAGCGTCTCGCGGTGGAAGCCCGCCGGCACCTGGGCGTCCCGGGGGAGGCTCGTCACCCAGCACGGGGTGCCCCGGAACGTCCCCAGCCACAGCGGCTCCGGGAGCGTGCCGCGGAGACCCGCGGGACAGTCGCCGCCCGGCAGCGACAGCTCGCGCCCGTCGGTGGAGACGATCAGCCCCTGCTCCTGGACGATCAGCCAGTGGCCGCGCGGCTCCGGCGGCTTGGCGCCGCGCTTGGCGGGCAGGAAGGCCTCGCCGAGGCAGTCGCGGTTGAACGGCAGATAGACCGTCTCGGGCGTCATCGGCACCGCGCCGGTGAACCCGTGCGGACGGCCGGCTGATCGAGTACGCTCGGAGGAAGCATCGATCGCATCTTATGGTATCGAGGCAGAGGAGACCAGTGACACCCTTCGACCTCGCCCCCTTTCTCGACCGGCGGCAACGCTTCGCCGAGGCCATCGGGGACGCCCTGGCCATCATCCCCGGCGCCCAGGAAGCGCCCCGCAACGGCGACGTGCTGTACGAGTTCCGCCAGTCCTCGGACTTCTTTTTCCTCACCGGCTTCGACGAGCCGGATGCCGTCGCCGTCTTCAACCCGCAGCACGCCAAGGAGCGGGTCGTCCTGTTCGTGCGGTCGCGCGACCGCGAGGCGGAGATCTGGACTGGCCGGCGGGCCGGCGTCGAGGGCGCCGTCGCCATCTACGGGGCCGACGCCGCCTACCCGATCGCCCACCTCGACGAGAAGCTGCGCGAGTACCTCCTCGAGCGGCCGACGCTCTACTACCGCCTGGGCCACCCGGTCCACGACGCCCGGATCACGCGGCTCATCGCCGAGCTGCGCGCGGCACGCACCCGCGGCTATCCCACGCCCACCCGCATCGAGGACCCGGGCCCGATCCTCCACGAGATGCGCCTGCGGCGCTCGCCCGCCGAGCTCGGTTGGCAGCGCCGGGCCTGCGCGATCAGCCGCGAGGCCCACGCCGAGGCGATGCGGGTGGCACGGCCCGGCCTCTGGGAGTACCAGGTGCAGGCGGCGCTGGAGTTCGTCTTCCGCGCCCACGGCTCGCCCCGTAACGCCTACCCCTCCATCGTGGCCTCCGGGCCCAACGCGTGCATCCTGCACTACCACGAAAACTCCCGTCGCCTGGAGGCCGCCGACCTCGTCCTGATCGACGCCGGCTGCGAGTACGGCTACCACGCCTCCGACATCACGCGCACGTTCCCCTCCAGCGGACGCTTCACGCCGCCGCAGCGGACGATCTACGAGCTCGTCCTGGGGGCCCAGCTGGCCGCCCTGGAGGCCGCCCGGCCGGGCCGGCGGCTGGAGGCGGTCCACGAGGCGGCCCGGCGGGTCCTCACCGAGGGCCTGGTCGCGCTGGGGCTCCTTCCCCGCGGGGTGGAGGACTCGCTGGCCATGCACCACTACCGCGAGTTCTTCATGCACGGCACCAGCCACTGGCTCGGCATGGACGTGCACGACGTCGGCGACTATCGGGTGAACGGCGAGTCGCGCGTCCTCGAGCCGGGCATGGTCTTCACCATCGAGCCGGGCCTCTACATCGATCCGGAGCAGGACACGGCGACCTTCCACCTGCGCGAGTACAACGAGCACGAGATGTGGGAGCGCCGCTACCGCCTGGGCGCCGCCGCCGCCCGGCAGTTGGAGGAGGAGGAGAAGGCCAAGGCCGGGACGAGCGTCCATCCGATCCCCCGGGAGTTCCGCGGCATCGGCGTGCGCATCGAGGACGACGTGCTGGTCACCGCCGACGGCTGCGAGGTGCTCACCGCCGGCACCCCCAAGACCGTCGAGGAGATCGAGCGCGTCTGCGCCGAGGCCCCGCGGTACACTCGGCGAAGCCTCCCCTGAAAGGAACCACCATGAGAGAAGCGGTCGTCGTCGCCAGCTCGCGGACGCCCCTGGCCAAGTCCTTCCGCGGCTCCTTCAACGTCACGCGGCCCGACGAGCTGGCCGCCCACATCATCCGCGATGCCCTCGGCAAGGTCCCGCAGCTCGACCCGCGCGAGATCGCGGACGTGATCCTCGGTTGCGGCCAGCCTCACGGCTCCCAGGGCCACAACGTCGCGCGCGTCGCCGCGCTGCGGGCCGGCCTGCCCGTCACCATCCCCGGCACCACGGTCAACCGCTTCTGCTCCTCGGGGCTCCAGGCGATCGCGATGGCCGCGCACCTGATCCTCCAGGAGGGCGTGGAGGCGGCCATCGGCGGCGGCGTGGAGTCCATCACGATGATGAAGCGCGACAACGACCCGAACCCGTGGGTGAAGGAGCACTACCCCGGGCTCTACATGGTCATGGGCGACACGGCCGAGGTCGTCGCCAAGCGCTACAAGATCAGCCGTCTCGCCCAGGACCAGTACGCGCTGCTGAGCCAGCAGCGCACCGCCCACGCCCAGGAGGCCGGGTTCTTCAAGGAAGAGCTGGCGCCGATGCACGTCACGCGCGGCATCGTCGACAAGAAGACGGGCGAGATCGCCGGCCACGAGGACCACTACGTCGACCGGGACGAGTGCAATCGGCCCGACACGACGCTGGAGGGGCTGCAGACCCTCCCGCCCCACTTCGACAAGGAGAGCGGCCAGGGGACGGTAACGGCCGGGAACTCCTCGCAGCTCTCCGACGGCGCGTCGGCGACGCTCCTCATGTCGCGCCCGCGCGCCGAAGCTCTTGGCATCCGCCCGAAGCTCGTCTTCCGCGGCTTCGCCGTCGCCGGCTGCGCGCCGGAGGAGATGGGGATCGGCCCCGTCTTCGCGGTGCCGAAGCTCCTCGAGCGCCACGGCCTCCGGATCCAGGACATCGGCCTCTGGGAGCTCAACGAAGCCTTCGCCTCCCAGGTCGTCTACTGCCGCGACCGGCTCGGGCTCGACCCCGACAAACTGAACGTCAACGGCGGCTCGATCTCCATCGGGCATCCCTTCGGCATGACGGGCTCGCGCATGGTGGGCACGCTGGCCAACGAGATGCTCCGCCGCCGGGCGCGCTACGGCGTGGTCACGATGTGCGTCGGCGGCGGCCAGGGCGCGGCCGGCCTGTTCGAGGCGTGCCTTTGATCGGAGGGGGCGGACGTTACGGCCCCCTCCGAGCCTCCCCCCGGACAGGTTGCGCGGGCTCCGCCCGCGCGTCGATCACGTCAGAAGGGGCGAGACGCCCCCTCCGACCCCTCCCCGCACAAGCTCCTTGCGCGGGCGGAGCCCGCGCTCGAATCGCGTGCCTCTAACCCCGTGATGAGCGTCGTCCACGACTTCGCGAAAGCCTTCAACCGGCGCGATGTCGAGGCGCTCCTGGCCTGCTTCACCGAGCGCGGGACGTACGAGGACAGCTTCTACGGCGCGCACGCGGGCCATCCCGCGCTGCGTGCGATGTTCGAGCGCATGTTCCACGAGGGGCGCGACTACCGCTGGGACATGGACACCGTCGTGGAGACGCCCGAGCGGGCGGCCACGGAGTGGACGTTCGAGTACGTCGTGACCGACGTCGTCCCCCGCAGCGCGGGCCGCAGGGTTCGATTCCGCGGCATGAGCCTCTTCGAGCTGGCAGCCGGCCGGATCGTCGCCTACCGCGAGTACTTCGACACCGGCTGGGCGCTGCTCCAGCTCGGCTTCGCGCCGGAGTCGCTGGCCAAGGTCCTCCGCCGGAAGTACGGGGAGTAGTCTCATCGTCGACGAGGGGTGACCGGCGGCGCCGGAATCAGCCCCGCACGAGAAGGACCGTTCCCGAGGCGAAGAGCAACGCGAACACGACCCGCCGGAAGCGGATGTGGTCGATCCGGTTGAAGAGCATCACGCCGGCGAGAAGGCCGACGATCGCCGGCAGGGCGAAGACGGCGGCGAATCGCCAGACCTCGCGCGTGAGCAGGCCCGCCCACCAGTAGCCGGCCAGGATCACCGCCTGGTTCACAGTGAAGAACGCCTGGAGGTTGGCTTTCGTGGCGCGCGGGCTCCAGCCCTGCGTGGTCGCATAGAGGATCACCGGCGGTCCCGGCGTGCCGACGGCGCCGCCGATCATTCCCGCCAGCACGCCCGCCCCCAGGCCCCAGCTACGTCCCGTCAGCTTCTCGGGGTAGAGGCCGCGCCACTCGAGGGCGACGGCGGCGAGCAGCATCAGGCCGATCAGTCGGTTGAGGGCCGAGGCGGGCAGCGTCGCCAGCACCCAGACGCCCAGCGGCATACCGGCCACCGTGCCGATCACCAGATCACCGATGGCCCCGGGCACGACGTCGCGTCGGAGCTGGACGAACACCCCCAGCGCGAAGACGAAGGCGTAGAGCGTCATCAGCACGACAGCCGTGGCCGGCGACATCAGGAAGGGCAGTAACGCCAGCGAGACGAGCCCGATGCCGAAGCCGGCCAGCCCCATGACGAAGCTCGCACCCGCGACGATGCAGGCGCCGGCCACCCAGGCGAGGCTCACGCGCGCTATTCTACGGCCTGGCGATGACCTTTCCGAGCGGCCTTCGCGCCCTGAACCATCGAAACTTCCGCCGCTTCTTCATCGGTCAGGCGGTCTCGCTCGTCGGCACCTGGATGCAGTCGGTCGCCCAGTCGTGGCTCGTCCTCCAGCTCACCGACTCGGCCTTCAAGCTCGGCCTGATCGGCACCCTCCAGTTCGCGCCCGTCCTGGCGTTCGCCGTCCTGGCGGGCGCCCTCGCCGATCGGCTGCCCAAGCGCCGCCTGATCCTCGGCACCCAGACCCTCCTCGCCACTCAGGCGCTCGCCCTGGCGGCGCTGGTGTGGTCGGGCCACGTCCGGTTCTGGCATGTGGGCCTGCTGGCCCTGGTGCTCGGCTTCGCCAACGCGCTCGACATGCCGGCCCGCCAGTCCTTCGTGGCGGACCTCGTGGTCAAGGCGGACATGGTCAGCGCGGTCGCGCTGAACTCCGCCGCGTTCAATGCCGCCCGCATCGTGGGGCCCGCGGTCGCCGGCCTGCTGATCGCCCGGGTGGGCGTGGCCCCGGCTTTCTTGTTGAACGGTCTCAGCTTCCTCGTCGTCATTGGCGCGCTGCTCGCCACCAATGTCGAGGGACGTTCCCGCCGCGCCGCGCCGACGACGATCTTCGAGGAGATCCGCGAAGGGCTCGCCTACGCGCGCCATACTCCGCGCATCCGGTTCATCCTCAGCGTGCTGCTGGTGGTGAGCCTGTGCGTCTTCAACTTCAGCGTCCTGGTTCCCTTGCTGGCCCGGAACGTCCTCCACCAGGGCGCGGCGGGCTTCGGCTTTCTCATGGCCGCCATCGGGGTGGGGGCCGTGGCCGGGGCGCTGACGCTGGGGATGCTCGGCCGCCGCCCGCGCCTGCGCGTCATCGTCGGGGCCGGCGCGCTGGCCTGCGCGGCCTTTCTGGGCGTGGCCTTCGTCCGCGACTTCGGGGTCGCTCTGGCCGTCCTCTTCGTGGTCGGCTTCGCCGCGATCATCACGGCGGCCGGCTGCAACACGACGCTTCAGGTGAGCGCGCCCGACGCCCTCCGCGGCCGCGTCATGAGCCTCTACATACTGATCTTCAGCGGCTCGTTCCCCGTCGGGGCCTTCCTGATGGGGGCGATCTCCGAGCGCTGGGGCGTCAGCACGGCTTTCTTCGTCGGCGGCGCCACCGGGCTGCTGGGCCTCGCCGTCATCACGATCAGCTCGCGTTCGCGGCGCTGAGGTCGGCGGGCGCGGAAGCTTCCTCCCGCTCATACCCGCGGTCTCGCATGCAGCGACGGTAGGTCCAGGCCTGCGCCCCGCGCTCGACCACCAGTCGCCCGACGTCGAGGACGCCGCCGAGCAGGAGATCGGGCGTCCAGCCGGCGTCGTACGCCTCGCGGGCACACTCCGTCACGTCGAGCGTCACCTGCTGAATCGAGGCCGCGGGCTTGGTCCACTCCCGGCCGGCGACGTCGAAGGCCGGCGCACAGCCCACCAACAGCGTCAGGGCAACCATCGAAGCCGCGAATCTCATGGCGCTCACCGTGTCTTCGGGTAGCCGACCGCCTTCAGCGCCTCGGCGATCTCGCCGAGAATCGCCGGGTCGTCGATGGTGGCCGGTGTCGTGTACTCCAGACCGTCGGCGATCCTCTTCATCGTCCCGCGCAGCTCGACGGCGCCGTCGAGGAGCGGCTTGTAGGGGACCAGCCGGTTGACCTCGATGCCGCAGGACGCGGAGAGGATCAGCTTGGGCCGGGCGTCGTCGATCCGCGTGGCCAGCTCCCGGGCGGCGAAGCCGCCGAAGACGACGGAGTGGACGGCACCGATGCGCGCGCAGGCCAGCATGGCCATCACCGCCTCCGGCACCATCGGCATGTAGATGATCACGCGGTCGCCCTTGTCGATCCCCTGCCGCCGGAGGGCGCCGGCCAGCCGGGCCACCTCGTCCCGCAGCTCGCCGTAGGTGAAGGTCGTGACCGTGTTGGTGACGGGGCTGTCGTAGATCAGCGCCCGCTGCTTGCCCCGCCCGCGGTCGATGTGCAGGTCGAGCGCGTTGTAGCAGGTGTTGAGCGCGCCGCCGACGAACCACCGGTAGAACGGCTTTCGCGAGTCGTCGAAGAGCCGATCCCAGCGCTTGTCCCAGTGGATGTCTTCCGCGGCGGCCCCCCAGAACCCTTCGGGATCCCGCAGCGACCGCGCGTACACCTCGTCGAAGGCGCTCTTCATCCGCCCGCCCTCCCTGGCCGGAGTATAGCCGCCCCGCCCTGAACCGGCCGCGTCCTCGGGGGCGCCCATGTTATAACACCCAGGCCATGGGCTCGAACCTCGAGGACAAGTTCCAGACCCTTCACGAGATCGTGCGGGCGGCCCGGGTGAACCTGGCGCCGGGGCCCTGGGATTACCTGGCCGGCGGCGCCGAGACGGAGACCACTCTCAGGCGCAACCGCCAGGCCCTCGACTCGCTCGCCTTCCGGCCCCGCGTCCTGCGCGACGTCTCCAAGATCGACTGCACCTGGAGCCTGCTCGGCCGGCCCACCCGCCTGCCGGTCATGCTGGCGCCCATCGGCTCGATCGAGACCTTCGCCGCGGGGGGCGGCGCCACGGCCGCGGGCGCCGCCCTGGAGTTCGGCGTGCCGCAGATGCTGAGCTCCGTCTGCAACCCCGGGCTGGAGGCGACGGCGCAGGCGGCGCCCGACGCCTTCCGCATCTTCCAGCTCTACGTGCGCGGTGACGACGCCTGGGTGGACGACCACGTCAAGCGCGCGATCGACCACGGCTACGCCGCGTTCTGCCTCACCGTGGACACGGCGGTCTACAGCCGCCGGGAGCGCGACCTGGCCCGCCGCCTCGTCAAGCCCTGGCGCGTGCGGGCCGGCGGCTTCGCCTTCCAGGCCGGGCTCAGCTGGGACCATGTCAAGCGCTTCAAGGACACCCACGACATCCCGCTGGCGCTCAAAGGAATCGCCACTGCCGAGGACGCCGCGCTGGCCTGCGATCACGGCGTGGACGTCGTCTACGTCTCCAACCACGGCGGTCGCCAGCTCGACCACGGGCGGGGCACGATGGACGTGCTCCCCGAGATTCTGGAATCGGTCGGCGGCCGGGCCGCCGTCATCGTGGACGGCGGGTTCGTGCGGGGCACCGACGTCGTCAAGGCCGTGGCCATGGGCGCGCAGGCCGTGGGCATCGGCCGGCTGGCCTGCT
This sequence comes from Candidatus Methylomirabilota bacterium, assembly GCA_036001065.1. NCBI lineage: Bacteria > Methylomirabilota (SeqCode) > Candidatus Methylomirabilota bacterium. Next base: position 2,825 of record DASYUQ010000023.1, on the reverse strand, counting down.
GCGGGCTGGCGGCGGCGGGCCAGGCAGGTCTCGTGCGGGTCCTCGAGCTCCTGGAGGACGAGGTCAGGATCTGCCTCGGGCTGCTGGGCGCCGATCGCCTGGCCGCGCTCGATCGCTCCTACCTGCATCCGGCGAGTCCGGTCACCCGCCCGCACCTGACGAGTGCCTTCCCGCTGCTGGAGGAGGAAGGCTACTAGTGCCGTTCCAACTTGTTGATACTAAATCTGTCCACGAACGACGTACACGGTGCCTTCCTAGGCGCGAATAGTTGGAACGGCACTAGCTTACCGAGCGGTTCATTGGCCTCGAGCGCTATTTGCCTCTCGCCAGTCGGGCCAGCCCGGCCACCACATCGACCAGCTTGCTCGCCTCCAGCGGCTTGGTCAGGTGCGCGTGGTAGCCGGCGGCCAGCGCGTGCTCCCGGTCCTCGCGCCCCGCGTAGGCGGTGAGCGCGACGGCGGGAATCGAGCGTCGTTCGCCCTCCAGGCGCCGCACCTCCTGGATCAGATCGTAGCCGTCCCGCCCCGGCATCGCGATGTCGGCCACCAGGACATCGAACCGGGCACGGGCCAGCGACTCCAGCGCCTCCCCGACCGAGGCGGCCGCCGTGGCCCTGGCCCCCGACTCGACGAGCACCGTCGAAACCAGCTGCCGCGCGTCGGCGTCGTCGTCGACGACGAGGACCCTCACGCCCTCCAGCAAGCCCGGCGCGACACCGATCGCCGGCCATTCGTCTCGCTCGCGCGGCGTCGCCTCCAATACCACGGGCAAGTCGACCGTGAACGTCGCGCCCTGTCCCTCTCCTCCGCTGTCGGCCCGGATCAACCCGCCGTGGAGCTCGACCAGGTGGCGGACGATCGTAAGCCCCAGCCCCAGGCCGCCTTGCTCCCTGGTGCTGGTGGCATCGGCCTGCTGGAAGCGCTCGAAGATGCGCGGGAGAAACTCCGGGCTGATGCCTTTGCCGGTGTCGCTCACCTGAATGCGCACGTGCGCGTCGAGGCGCTCGAGGCGCACGGTGATCCTGCCGCCCAGCCCGGTGAACTTGATGGCGTTCGATAGGAGGTTGCCCACGACCTGCTGCAACCGGGCGGCATCGCCGACCACCGCCACCATCGACCCGTGATGGATGATCTCGAGCTGGATCGCCTTGGCCTGAGCCGCCGGCCGCACCGCTTCCACGGCGGCATCGGTGACGGCCGGAAGGTCCACCGGCCGCATCTCGACGCTGAGCTTTCCCGAGATGATCCGCGACACATCGAGGAGATCCTCGATGAGCTTTCCCTGCAGCCGCGTGTTGCGCTCGATCGTCTCCAGCGCGCGCACCGTGGTGGCGGGATCGAGCCGGCCCGAGCGGAGCACTGTCGCCCACCCGAGCATCGCGTTCAGCGGCGTGCGGAGCTCATGGGAGAGCATGGCCAGGAACCGGTCCTTGGCACGGTTGGCCTCCTCCGCCTCCGTACGGGCCGCCTCCGCGCGCTGCAGGAGCCGCTGCCGCTCCCGCTCGGCCTCGGTGCGCTCGGTGACGTCGTAGGCCAGGACCAGCGCGGCCGGCCTCCCGCGGAAGTCGAGGGGATGCGCGCTGATCTCCACGTGGATGAGCCGTCCGTCCTTGGTCAGGTGCCGGCGCGCTCCGAGGATGTTGTGCCCCTGGCGGAGCGCTCGCATCGTCTCCCGCGCCCGCGGCGCGTCGTCGGGAGGCCGGATGTTCAGGATCGTCATGGCCAGGAACTCCTCCCGCGCGTACCCGTAGTGCGCCACCGCGGCGTCGTTGACGGCGAGGAAGCGGAAGGTCGCCTGATCCACGACCCACATCGGATGCGGGTTGCTCTCGAACATCGCGCGGTAGGCCAGCTCGGAGTGCTGGATCGCGTCCCGGAGCCGGCGGCGCTCCGAGACGGCCGCCCCCACCGGCACCGTCATGCCGGCGATGGTAGCCATGAAGGCCTGGAGCAGGAGCAGCGATTCGTGCTGGCTGCCGATCGCGAAGGGACCGAAGCCGCGCACGGTGCCCCAGATCGCGATGCTCGACAGCAACAGAATGACCGTCGCCGCCTCCCGGGGGCCGAACCGGAACGCCGCCCAGATGAGCGGCGGGATCGAGAGGAAGGCGATCGGAGGGTTCCCCAGGCCCTCGAGGAAGAACCCGCCGCCGAAGACGAAGAAGCCGGCGACCCCTACCGATACCAGGAGGAGCGCGGCCTCGACACCGCGGCGCCAGTCCCATGGCACCGCGTGACCGCGGCTCCAGAGCACCAGCACCGGGGTGACGATGAGCGCGCCGGCCGCATCGCCGAGCCACCAGGTCAGCCAGATCCGCCCGTAGTTCGCCCACTCGGCGTAGCCGCCCAGGGCCAGGCTCGTCACCCCGATCGTCGCGCTCACGGTCGTGCTGACGATCGCCGCCAGCATGGCGAAGCGGAAGATGTCGGGGGCGCGCTCGAAGACCGTGCGGCCGCCGGCGAACCGGGTTACCAGATAGGCGCCCAGCAGCCCCTCCAGCGTGTTGCCCACGGCGATGCCGAGGGAGGTCGCCACCGACCCGGCGGTGGTGACGTTCACCAGGAAGGCGCCCACCAGGATGGCCGGCCAGACGCGATAGCCGGCCATCAGCAGCGCGGCCAGCGCGATCCCGGTGGGCGGCCACACGGCGGTGGCGCTGGCGTGGACGAACGCGAGCTTCAGGCCGAGCTTGCCGGCCAGGACGTACGCGACGAACACGACGGCGAGGAGCGGGAGGCTCGCCGCCGACGGACGGCCGAGGGTGGCCGCGAGGCTACGCATTCTGGACAGCTTACTTCTTCGCCCCCGGATCGCCTAGTGCCGTT
>DASYUQ010000022.1 GCA_036001065.1 Candidatus Methylomirabilota bacterium | reverse complement strand
CGTTAGACGCATAGGAGGTACAGCAAAGGGGCGGCGGAGTCGCGATGGGGACGATGATGCCAGTGACTATCGAAATCCAGACGCAATCGCCGAGACAGGTCATTGATATAACCGAGCGTGTCGGCGCAGGGATCGGCGGTGCGTCCGACGGAACGTGTCACATCTTTCTGAGACACACGACGGCTGCTCTGACGGTCATGACCTGGGAGACCGGCGTCCCCGAGGACATCATGGACATTCTGCAAGCGCTGACGCCGAAGCTTGTGTACAGGCATGACTCGCCGGCCCACGTGGCGGCTCATTTTCTAAGCGCCCTCGTCGGCCCGAGCGTTCACGTCCCGGTCCAGGACGGCAAACTTGCGCTTGGCGAGTTCCAGAGGATCGTGCTGATAGAGTTCGAAGGGCCGAGAAGGCGAGAGGTCGAGCTCCGCCTTCTGCCAGCATCGTGAGCCGGGTTCTCGGCTGGCCGTCTAAGAAGGGAGTCGAGCGCACCGAGAACCTCCCTCGAACAGTAGACACTTCTAGCCCCGAGCGCTTCCTCGTCGCCGAAGACGACGTCCCGCTGCGGCTCGTCGCCCTCGCCCTGGACGCCCCCCTCGACGGGAAGATGAAGACGGCTCTCGGCCGGCTCTTCGCGGGCGACGCCGATGGCGCCCTCGACCGCCTCCGGCGGATCGGCGCCGACCTCGGCCTCGCCGGTCAGGTCGTCCCCGCGCTGGCAACGGGCCAGCCCCTCGAGACGCAGCTCGCCGGCGTCCACTACCTCTTCCTGGAGGGGGCGGAGATCACCGAGGCCGTGCTCGCCAGGGCCCCCGACCTCCGACTCATCCAGAAGCACGGCGAGGACTGCCGCAACATCGACCTCGCGGCGGCGGCGCGGCGTGGCGTGCCGGTCGCTCGCCTCCGGCGCTGGGCCAACACGTCGGTGGCGGAGCAGACGATCCTGCTCCTCCTCGCCGTCGCCCGCCGGCTCCTCCCGTCCCACGCCGCCGCCCTCGAGCCCCCGGCCGACGCCACCCGCGGCGACAGCCACTACAACTGGGCGCGGGTCCGCGGCCTCCGGTCCCTCCGTGGGATGACGCTCGGGCTCGTCGGCCTCGGCGAGATCGGGCGCGAGGTGGCCCGGCGCGCGCACGCCTTCGAGATGCACATCCTCTATACCCAGCGCCGCCGCTTGCCTCCGGCGCTGGAGGCCGCACTGGGAGCGGAGTTCCGCCCGCTCCCGTCCCTGCTCGCCGAGGCGGACGTCGTGAGTCTCCACGTCCCCCTCACGGCCGACACTCGGCACCTCATCGCCGCGGCGGAACTGGAGCAGATGCGACGGGGCGCCATCCTCCTCAACACCTCGCGCGGGGCGCTGGTCGATGAGGCCGCGCTCGTCGCCGCGCTCCGCGACGGGCACCTCGGGGGCGCCGGGCTCGACGTGCGGGCCGAGGAACCACCCCGCGACGTCGCAGGGCTGGTCGGGCTCCCGACGGTGGTCCTCACGCCCCACGTGGGCGCCGGCACCGGCACCGAGCTCTGCCGGGACGTCCGCGCCGTGCTCGACAATGTCGCTCGCGTCCGCCGCGGCGAGCCTCCGACCATCCTGGCCGGGCCTGAGTGACACCGGCACTGGAGTTGCGCCGCCCTCGGCCGCCGCTCATAGGCCCCCCCGTGGGCGCGGAAACCCCGGCCTTCAGGCCGGGCGAGGAGCGCCTACTATATGGTAGAAGACTATATGCGTGCCAGAACTCGGCCTGAAGACCACGCGCAACGCGGTGTACCAGATGGCCTACCACGCCGTTTCGATTCCGAAATACCGCAAGCGCGTGCTGGCCCACGCGGTGGCTGACCGGCTGCGCGGCCTGATCAGTGAGGTGGCCCAAGCCAAGGGCTTCGAGATCCTGGCCTTGGACGTCCAGCCGGACCAGTGGTTCAATGGCGTCACCGCGCGCAGCCTGTTTGCCGAGTTCCAGCAGCTTCCCCGCGTGTTGCGCCACGGCCACCTCTGGGCGCCGTCGTTCGACGTGGGGACGGCGGGTCAGGTCTCGGCAGAGACGATCCGTCGGTACATCGAGCGGGCCGAGCACATCAGGACGAGGCGCTAAGTGGTTCTGCGCCGCGGGTTCCGCTATCGCCTGTACCCCACGCCGGAGCAAGAAGCGCGGTTGCGGGCGTGGGAAGGGGCACTCCGGGCGCTGTGGAACGCAGCCCACGAGCAGCGCTTCCTCTACCTGCGTCGTGGCGCTCGCCAGCGCTCGGCCTTCGACCAGATCAACCAGTTGACCGAACTCAGGGCCGAGGTGCCGTGGCTGGCCGACGTGCCACGGAACGTCTGCGCGCAACTCCTCGTTGATCTCGATGCGGCGTGGCAGAGATGCTTCAAGGGGTTGGCAGGGCGTCCCCGGTGGAAGAAGAAAGGACGCGACGCAGTCGCGATCACTGAGCCCCATCCCAGCGTGTTCCGCGTCACCGCGACGGGCGTGGTGTTCCCGAAGCTCGGCGAGATCCGTGCCCGGCTGCATCGGCCACTCTGGGGCACGCCGAAGCGCTGCACGATTCGGCGTGACGTCGATCAGTGGTTCGCGTCGATTCAGTGTGAAGAGGAGGTCGCGGCGCCGGAGCCGCGGCGTGGCCCGACTGTCGCGATCGACCGCGGGCTGACCGTGCTGCTCGCCGACTCTGACGGGCGTTTCGTCCCGAACCCGAAGCACCTTGAGCGCACGCTCTGTCGCCTCGCGCGTGCCCAGCGCGTGGTGGCCCGCCGGCAGAAAGGTTCGCGCCGGAGACACCGCGCGGTTCTGCGCGTCGCCACGCTGCACCGGAAGGTGCGCCGTCAACGCACCCATGTCCTACACGTCCTCTCCCACCGCTACGCCAAGAGCCACGGCGTGGTGGTCGTGGAGAAGCTGAATGTGGCCGGCATGGTGCGCGGCGGACTCGGCCGCCACATCGCCGGCGCTGGGTGGTCGTCGTTCTGCACGATGCTCCGCTACAAGCTAGAGGCTACGGGCGGCACGCTGGTCGAGGTTCCCGCTGCCTATTCCAGCCAGACCTGTCCGACGTGCGGGCTCGTCGACGCCGCCAGCCGGCAGGGGAATCACTTCCGCTGCGTGGGCTGCGAGCACGAGGCCCACGCGGATCTGAATGCCGCCGTCGTGCTCCTCAGCCGTCGAACCGACGGTGACGCTGGCCGTGGAGGGCAAGGTGCTGTCAGGCCCCCGATGAAGCGGCAACTCCGCGTCGTAAGGCGCGGACACTCGACACCGCACGTCGGGGCTCCTCCAAAAGCCCCCGACTCCAGTCCGGGTGAAGGTTACAATCCGCGCGTGACCGCTCCCGTCGCGACGACGGCCGCGGCGACGACGGTGGAGAGGCGCGGCAAGGCTCACCACATCCGCGCAGAAGCAGGAGGAGATCCATGAAGCCAGCCGGAACAAGTCGGGGGAGACGTGTCCGGGCGCTCGCGATCGCGCTGGCCGTGCTCGTCGCGGCACCGACACTGCTCGCGCCCGCCGTGGCGCGGGCGGCCGAGGAGCTGAAGATCACGCTGGTGGCCCCGCTGTCGGGACGCTGGGCCCGGCAGGGCCAGCTCAAGAAGATGGGCGCCGAGATGGCCATCGCCGAAATCGAGGCCCAGGGCGGCATCAAGGCGCTCGGGGGCGGCAAGATCGTTCTCCGCGAGGCGGACGCCGGGGACAGCGTCGAGAAGGCGGTGAGCGCCGCCCAGCGCGCGCTGAGCCGCGAGAAGATCAGCGCCGGCATCGGCTCCTGGCTCAGCTCCTTCACCCTCGGCGTCACCGAGGTGGCGGAGCGGCTCCAGGTGCCCTGGTTCACGCTGTCCTACGCCGACTCCATCACCGAGCGCGGCTTCAAGTACACCTTCCAGTCCAGCCCCGTCTCCTCGCTCCAGGCCGAGCAGGCGCTCGACCTCATCCTCGACCTGGCCAAGCGGAACAACCAGCAGATCCGGAAGGCGGCGCTCGTCGGCGACAATACCGCCGCCATCGTGTTCTTCTTCAAGCCGCTGCGCGAGAAGCTCCTGAAGGCCAAGGGCATCGAGATCGTGGTGGACGAGGTGTGGACGCCGCCGCTGGCCGACGCCACCGCCATCATCCAGAAGCTCCGCTCCACCCAGCCCGATATCGTGTTCTACGGCGCCACCAACTTCCCCGACTCCATCCAGGTGCTCCAGAAGGTGAAGGAGTTCGGGCTCCGGACCCCCATCATGGGCGTGGGCGCGTGGCTGCTCACGCCCGAGTACGTGAAGACGGTGGGCAAGGAGCTCCTCGACAACGTGATGTCCGTCACCGCCGCCCACCCGCTGAAGGGCCAGGAGGACTTCGTCAAGCGCTTCACCCAGCGGACTGGCGAGCCCTTCATGACCCAGGACCCGCTCATGACGTACGCGCACGTCTGGATCATCAAGGAGGCCGCGGAGCTGGCGAAGTCGACAGACCCCAAGGCCATCCGGGACGCCGTGACCAAGCTCGACCTCCGCTCGGGGCCAGCCGCCAGCGCACTGACGCCAGGCAGGATTCGCTACGATGAGCGTGGCCGGCGCGTGGGGGCCACGCCGATCATCGTGCAGTGGCAGGGCGGCGAGCCGTTCACCGTCGTCCCCGCGGAGCTGGCCACCCGCAAGCCCGTCTGGGCCGGCGGCAAGTAAGGAGCGCTCGGCAGGCCGGCCGTGCCCCTGGGCGAGCTCGTCCAGTACGTCGTGACGGGCCTCCTCGTGGGGGGCGTCTACGCCCTCATGTCGATCGGCCTCGCCCTCATCTTCGGCGTCATGCGGGTCGTCAACTTCGCCCAGGGCGACTTCATGATGCTGGGGATGTACGTCACGTACTTCCTGGCGGTGGGGTCCGGCGTCGATCCCCTGCTCGGCGCCCTCGTCACCATCCCGCCCTTCTTCGTGCTGGGTCTGGTCGTCCATCGGGCGCTGCTCGTCCGCGTCACCGGCGGTGGCGATCCGCAGCGCCTGATGGACGCCCAGCTCATCCTCACCCTCGGCCTCTCCCTCATCATCACCAACGCCACCACGATGATCCTGACCCCCATGCCGCGCGGGATCAGGGCGGCCTACGCCACCCAGGCCTTCGCGGTGGGCCCCATCCTCCTGAATCAGGCCCGCTCCTACGCCTTCCTGATGGCGCTGCTGCTGGCCGGCGCCGTGTACGCCTTCCTCACCCGGACCGACCTCGGCAAGGCGCTGCGCGCCGCCGCCGATGAGCCGGAGGCCGCCGGCTACCAGGGCATCGACGTGCGGGCCATGCACGGCCTCGCCTTCGGCGTCGGCATCGCGCTGGTGGCGGCGGCGGGTGGGCTCCTCGCCACCTACCACCCCATCGAGCCGACGGTGGGCGTGAACTTCATCGTGCTCATGTTCGTCGCCGTCGTCCTCGGCGGCCTCGGCTCGATCCCCGGGGCCTTCGCGGGCGGCCTCCTCATCGGCCTCGTGCAGTCGCTGACGCTGCTCGTCCTCCCCTTCCAGCTCCAGAACGTCGGCGTCTTCATCGCGTTCCTGCTCGTGCTCTACCTCAGGCCGCAGGGCCTCTTCGGCCAGCGGCTCCGCGCCGTCTGATGCCGGCCGCCCTCGCCCGTCTGCGGGGGCTCGTCCCCATCGGGGCGGTCGTCCTCGTCGCGCTCGCGCTCACCCTCATGCTCACCGAGCGCTACCACCACCGGGTCCTCACCCTCGTCCTGGTCTGGGCCACGATGGGTCTCGCCTGGAACATCATCAGCGGCTACGCCGGGCAGATCTCCTTCGGCCACCAGGCGTTCTTCGGCGTGGGGGCGTACGTGACCGTCCTCCTCGTCGTCGGCGTCCGCCTCACGCCCTGGCTCGGCCTCGTCGTCGGCGCGGTGGCCGCCGTGGCCGCCGCCGTCCTCATCGGCTTCCCCACCTTCCGGCTGGCCGGCATCTACTTCGCGCTGGCGACGCTCGCTTACCCCCTCATCCTCCGCATCTTCATGGATTTCCTGGGCTACCAGGAGGTCGCGATCCCAATGGTGCGCGACCAACCCGCCCTCTACATGCAGTTCACCGATCCCCGCGCCTACGACCTCCTGGCCCTGGCGGCGCTCGCGGGGACGCTCCTGCTCTCGCACTGGATCGAGACCTCGCGGCTCGGCTACGCCCTCCGCGCCCTCAAGGAGAACGAGCAGGCGGCGGAGGCCAGCGGCATCGATACGTTCCGGTCGAAGATGGTCGCCTACATGCTGAGCGCGGCCCCCGCCGCCGTCATCGGGGCGATCTACGCCCACGCCATCCTCTACGTCGTCACCCCCGACGCGGTTTTCGGCGTCCTCGTCATCGTGCAGACGCTCGTCGTCTGCCTCGTCGGCGGCGCCGGCAGCAAGTGGGGCCCCCTCCTGGGCGCGGCCATCATGGTCCCCATGAGCGAGACGCTCGACGCGACCATCGGGGACCGGCTCCCCGGGATCCAGGGCGTCGTGTACGGCGCCGCCCTGGTCCTCGTCATGCTGTTCGCGCCGGAGGGGCTCTATTGGCGGGTCCGGGGCCTCTGGCCGGCCGGGCGCATGGTGCCGGCGCCGGCCGGCGTCGCGGTGGCGGCCGGTGCGGCAGGGACGACGGCGGCGGCGACCCTGGAGCTGGCCACGAACGTCGCCGGCCGCGCGCCGGTGGCCCGGGGCGCCACGCTCATGGACGTCCGCTCGGTATCGAAGGCGTTCCTGGGCCTGCACGCGCTCGAGGACGTGAGCTTCACCGTCCAGGCCGGTGAGATCCTCGGCGTCATCGGGCCCAACGGCGCCGGCAAGACGACGCTCTTCAACGTGCTCAACGGCTTCCTCGCCCCCGACCAGGGCGAGGTGCGCTACCGGGACGAGCGCATCACCGGGCTCCGCCCCAACGCCATCTGCCGGCGCGGCGTCGGCCGCACCTTCCAGGTCGTCCGGTCCTTCCCGCGCCTCACCGTGCTGGAGAACGTGATGGTGGGGGCCTTCGTGCGCGAGGCCGCCGCCGACCGTGCCCGGCAGCGGGCGCGCGCGGCCCTGGCCGCGGTGGGGCTCGACGCGCGCGCCGAGGTCGTCCCCGGCGGCCTCACCACCCTCGACCTCCGGCTGATGGAGCTCGCCCGCTGCCTCGCCACCGCGCCCGAGCTCATCCTGCTCGACGAGCCGCTGGCCGGGCTCTCCCGGGACGGCGTCGAGACCATGATGGCGCTCGTGCGCCGCGTGCGCGACGCGGGGGTGACCGTCGTGATCATCGAGCACACCATGTACGCGGTCGTCCAGCTCGTCGACCGCCTCGTCGTCCTCGACCACGGGCGCCGGATCGGCGAGGGGCTGCCGGGCGAGGTGGTGCGCGATCCCGCCGTCATCGAGGCCTACCTGGGCAAGCGCTGGCTCCGCCATGTTGAAAGTCTCCGGGCTTGACCAGATGGGGGGCCCCGACACGGCCCCCCATGCCCCCCAACCCTCGGCGCGCCCCGGCCCAGCCGTGGCGCTCCTCGATCCATGCTGAAGGTTTCTGGACTCAGCGTCGCCTACGGCGGGCTCCAGGCCCTGGCCGGCGTCTCCCTCGACGTGGCGGAGGGCGAGTTCGTCACGATCGTGGGGCCGAACGGCGCCGGCAAGACGACGCTTCTGAAAGCGGTCGGGGGCAGCGTGCCGGCGGCGGCCGGCGGCATCGAGTACCGCGGGCGGGACATCCGGACGCTGCCGTCGCACGCCCGGGCTCAGCTCGGCATCGCCCACGTGCCGGAGGGGCGGAAGGTCTTCTCCTCGCTCACCGTGCTGGAAAACCTCGAGATGGGCTCCTACCGGCCCCTGGCGCGCCGGAGGCGGGCGGAGGGCCTCGACACCGTCCTCGGGCTCTTCCCCATCCTCGGCGAGCGGCGCCAGCAGCTTGCCGGGTCGCTCTCCGGCGGCGAGCAGCAGATGCTCGCCCTCGGCCGCGGCCTGATGGCCCAGCCCGAGCTGCTCCTGCTCGACGAGCCCTCTCAGGGCCTCGGGCCGCGCATCGTAGAGGGGATCTTCGAGGCCATCGCCGCCATCCGGAAGAGCCGCCGGATCACGATCCTGCTCGTGGAGCAGCGGGTGGTGGAGGCCCTCGATTTGTGCGACCGCGGCTACGTGCTGGAGACGGGTCGGGTGGTGCTGGAGGGCGACCGAGAGACGCTCCTCGCCGACCCGCGCGTGCAGCACGCCTACCTGGGGGCGTGACGGCGATGGAGCCGCCGCGCAGCCGCACCCTCGGCGACCTCCTCGACGAGATGGCGCGGCGCTATCCGGACGGCGAGGCGGTCGTCTTCGAGCGCGAACGCCTCACCTACCGCGAGTACCGCGAGCGCGTGCGGCGGCTCGCGCGAGGCCTCCACCAGCTCGGCGTGAGGCGCGGTGACAAGGTCGCCCTCCTCATGGGCAACCGCACCGAGTGGCTCCTCGTGGACTTCGCGGTGGCCTTGCTCGGCGCCACCCTGGTGCCCGTGAGCACCTGGTCGACGGCGCGCGAGCTCGAGTACGTGCTCCGCCACGCCGACGCCACGACGCTGGTCACCGTCGACCGCTTCCGCGGCCAGGACTACCTCGGGATGCTCGCGGCCCTCGGCCCCGGCAGCGAGCGGCTGCCGCTCCTGCGCCACGTCGTCTGCCTGGGCGGCGAGCGCCGGCCCGGCATCACCCCGTTCGCCGAGCTCTGGGAGCTCGGGGCGCGGGGCCCCGAGGCCGTGGTCGACGCGGCCCAGCGGGCAGTGGCGCCCACCGACATCGCCTACATCCTCTACACGTCCGGCACCACGTCGACGCCGAAGGGCGTCCAGCTGCAGCATCGCGGGCTCATCGAGAACATGTTCAACATCGGCGAGCGCCAGCACCTGGGACCCGCCGACCGCCTCTGGCTCGGCATCTCGCTCTTCTGGGGCTTCGGCTGCGAGAACGCCCTCCTCGCCGTCATGACGCACGGCGGCTGCGTGGTGCTCCAGGAGGCGTTCGAGCCCGGCGAGGCGCTCGCCCTCATCGAGCGCGAGCGGTGCACCGTCTACTACGGCACCCCGAACGTCGCGCTGGCCCTCTGGGAGCACCCCGACCGTCCCCACCGGAACCTCGGCTCGCTCCGCACGGGCGCGGCCATCGGACACCCACCCGCGATGCAGATGGTAATGGACCTCGGCGCCCGCGAGATCTGCAACGTGTACGGCCTCACCGAGTGCTATGGCAACTGCACGCTCACCGACGCCCACGACCCCGTGGAGGCGCGCCTCTCCACGATCGGCCGGCCGCTGCCGGGGTTCGAGATCAAGATCGCCGACCCCGTCAGCCACCACCCGCTGCGCCCGGGCGAGATCGGCGAGATCACGCTCCGCGGCTACATCACCCCCGGCTACTACAAGGACCCCGAGAAGAACGCGGCCGCCTTCGACGCCGAGGGCTTCTTCCTCACGGGGGACCTCGGGTGGTTCGACACCGACGGGCGCCTCCGCTTCCACGGCCGTCTCAAGGACGTGGTGAAGACCGGCGGCCTCAACGTCTCCCCCGTCGAGGTCGAGCAGATCCTCCTCGGCCACCCGGCTGTCGAGCAGGTCCACGTCATCGGCGTCCCCGACCCGCGCAAGGAGGAGGCGCTGGCCGCCGTGGTCGTGCTGAAGGAGGGCGCGAGCGCCTCCGCCGATGAGCTCAGGGCCTTCTGCCGCCAGGCCCTCGCCGCCTTCAAGGTCCCGCAGCACATCCGCTTCGTCCCCCGCGAGGCCCTGCCCCTCACCGCCTCCGGCAAGGTGCAGAAGCATCGGCTGCGCGAGAGTCTGGCCGCCGAGCTCGAGGGTGTCGCCGCCGACCGCCGGGTCTCGGCGGAGCGCCATGGCTGACGGCGCGACCATCCGGGACCGCACCGCGGTCTCCGGCATCGGCGTGAGCCGGTTCGCCTTCGCCGCGGAGGAGACGCCCCTCGGGCTGGCCGCCGAGGCCTTCAAGGCCGCGCTCGTCGACGCCGGGCTTACCAAGGACGCGGTGGACGGCCTCGCCATCAACATCGGCTGGCCGCTGGGCGTGGACTACGACCGCTTCGCCGAGACCCTCGGCCTTCGCATCCGCTTCGTCGAGCAGGCGTGGACGCACGGGCGCTTCGCCGGGCCCACCCTCCAGGCGGCGGCCATGGCCATTCACACCGGCCTCGCCACCTGCGTCGCCTGTCTCTGCGGCGTGAGCTTCACGCGGGAGCGGCAGCTCCTGGGCGGACCCGGCGACTTCGAGGGGACGCGGGAGGAGGGCGGCACCCATCAGGAGAACCCCGTGTACGGGATGACGGCTCCCGCCGCGGGGGCGGCGCTGGCGGCGCAGCGCTACTTCGCCCTCTACGGGGCGACCAGCCAGGAGCTCGCGGCCGTGCCCATCGCGTTCAGGAAGCACGCGCTGCTGAACCCCGGCGCGCTCATGAAGAAGCCGCTGAGCCTCGAGGAGCACCAGCGCTCGCGCTGGATCGTCGAGCCCCTCCACCTCTTCGACTGCTGCCTGGTGACGGACGGCGCGGCCTGCGTCCTCGTCACCAGCGCCGAGCGCTCCCGCGACCGGCGCAAGCCTCCGGTGCTCATCGCCGGCATGCAGGGCCTGCGCGCCGGCCGCGATGACGTGCTGTTCGGGCGCCCCGGGCTCGGTCTCTGGCAGCAGCGGACCTTCCGGTGGACGCCGGCGGATGACGACCTCCTGGTCTACCGCATGGCCAGCCTCACCCAGCGCGACGTGGGCGCGCTCTACACCTACGACGCCTTCTCGCCCCTCGTCTGGTTCGTGCTGGAGCGCTTCGGCTTCTGCGGCCCCGGCGAGGCGGCGAAGTGGACCCAGGGCGGGCGCATCGAGCTGGGGGGCGAGCTGCCGATGAACACGTCGGGCGGCCTCCTGTCCGAGGCGCACGTCTCGGGCTGGAACTCGATCGTCGAGCTGGTCCGCCAGCTCCGGGGCGAGGCCGGCCCCCGCCAGGTGCCGGGGATCCAGGTCGCGCAGTGGGCCACGGCCTGGGGCGACTCGCTGATCTTCCGCCGATGAGTGGCTACGCCAAGCCGCTTCCGCGCATCACGCCCGACAACGGCCCATTCTGGGAGGCGGCGCGCCGCCACGAGCTGCGCCTGCAGCGGTGCCTCGCCTGCGGGCAGGTGTGGTACCCGCCTGCCCCCGTCTGCCCGGGTTGCCTCTCCGACCGCCACCAGTGGGCGCCGATGAGCGGCCGGGGGACGGTCTCGAGCTTCGTCGTCTTCCACAAGGCCTGGTTCCCGGCGTTCGCCAGCGAGACCCCCTACGCGGTGGTCCAGGTGGAGCTGGAGGAGGGGCCGCGGCTCACGGCGAACCTGGTGGACGTCCCGCCGGGGGAGATCCGGGTCGGGATGCCGGTGACCGTCGTCTTCGACGACGTGACGCCGGAGATCAGCATCCCGCGCTTCCGCCGGGCGCCGTGAGCGACCGATCGCGCCTCCCCCGTTCCGGGCTCGACGCGTGAGCGAGAGGCTCAGCTTCGGCGTCACGATCGCCGCCTACCCGGACGGCACGCCACCCGCGGCCTGGTGGTGGCAGTTCGCGGAGCGGGCGGAGGCGCTCGGCTTCGACTCCCTCTGGGCGGGCGAGCACGTGCTCTTCCACACGGAGACCGTCAGCGCGGCCGTCCTCCTTGCCGGCTTCGCCGCCCGCACCCAGCGTATTCGCCTCGGCACCGCCATCTACCTCCTGCCCCTCCGCCACCCCATCCTCGCCGCGAAGGATCTGGCGACACTCGACCACGTGACGGCCGGCCGGCTCGTCGTCGGGGTCGGCGTGGGCGGGGAGTATCCCGCCGAGTTCGCGGCGTGCGGCGTCCCGCTGGGCGAGCGCGGCGCCCGCACCGACGAGGCGCTCGGCCTCCTACGCTGCCTCTGGAGCCAGGACCGCGTGACCGTCGGCGGGACGCACTTCAGCGTGGAGGACGTGACCCTGACACCCCGGCCGGTGCAGCCCGGCGGCCCGCCACTCTGGATCGGCGGCCGCTCGGAGCCTGCCCTGCGGCGCACGGCGCGCGCCGGCGACGGGTACTTCCCCTACATGCTGACGCCCTCACGCTACCGGCAGAGCCTGGAGCGCTTGGAGGCGCTCGCCGTCGAGGCCGGGCGCGCCCCCGCCGCCCTCGAGCGCGCGCTGCTCGTCTTCCTGGCCGTGGGCGACGACCACGATCGCGCCGTCGGGCGCGCAGGCGCGGAGCTCACGCGCATCTACAACCAGCCGTTCGAGCCGCCGCTCGTGGAGCGCTTCTGCGTGGTCGGCACGCCCGACGAGTGCGCGGCCCGGATCGCGGAGTTCCGGGAGGCGGGGGTCCGCCACTTCGTCTTCAACTGGGCGTGCCCGCAGGCCGCGATCCTCGAGCAGATGGAGCGGGTGGCCACCGAGGTGCTGCCGAAGATCGGGCGCTGACGCTCAGCTCGGTCGCCGGTGCCCACGACGTTCCCGGCCAGCGTCACGGTGGGGACGCCCGGCCGCCGTCGCGGGAGCTACGGCCATCACGGGATCAGCAGCACGCGGCCGGAGAGCTTGCGCTCCACCATCAGCCGGTGAACCCGCGGCGCCTCGGCGAGCGCGAAGCGCTCGGTGACCATCGGCCGGAGCAGCCGGCGCCGCACGAGGTCGATGACGCTCGCGAGCTGGGTGCGCGAGGTGCTGGTGGTGCTGAGGAGGCTCACGCCCTTGAGGAAGAGCCGCGCCGTGTTGAAGGTCACCTGGTCACCTGTCAGCTCCCCGACCAGCACGTACCGGGCGCCGCGTGCCGTCGCCCGGAGCGCCTCCTCGAAGACGGGCGCGCCGACATTGTCGCAGACGAGATCGACGCCCTCGCCCCCCGCGAGCCGCCGGACCTCGTCGGCGAACCGGCCGTCCCGCGCCACCACCACCTCGTGCGCCCCCGCCTCGCGGATCACGTCCACCTTCCCGGGAGAGGTGGTCTGGCCGATGACGGTAGCCCCGCAGAGCCGGGCCACCTGGATGGCGTGGACCCCGAGGCCGCCCCCTGCCCCCGTCACCAGCACGTACTCCCCCGCCTGGACGCGACCGACGTCACGGATGGCCGCGACCACGGTCCCGATGGCGCAGGAGAGGATCGCGCCCTCCTCGAAGCCGACCTCCGGCGGCAGCGGCAGCAACGAGTCCTCCTGGATCTTGAAAAGCTCGGCATAGGTGCCGTCGCGGTCGTGGCCGAAGAACTTGCGGGCGCTGCAGAGCGGCTCTCGGTTCGTCCGGCAGAAGCGGCAGACGCCGCACGCCTCCGTCCACTGCGTGCAGGTGACACGGTCCCCGGGCTTCAGCGAGCGGACCGCGTCCCCCACCGCCTCCACCACGCCCGCTCCCTCGTGGCCGAGGATGAGCGGGAAGTGGATGCCGCGCTTCATCACGCCGACCCGGATGAGATGGTCGTGGTAGCAGACGCCGGAGGCGTGGTTCCTGACGAGGACGTCGCGCGGCCCCGGCGAGGGCACCGGCACCTCCTCCAGGCGCATCACGTCGTAGTCGCCCGGCCCTGTCGTCACCATCGCCCGCATCGTCGTCACTGTCGATGGCCTCCGCGCATCCCTCGTCCTCTCCCTCCTCGGGATGGCGTCTTGCCCCCTATACCACAGGCCTCCCGATCCCGGCCACGCCTAGCCGCACGCGTCCCTTTCCTCCCTGACCTCGTCTACGCCGCCCGCTCGCGCGTGGCGAAAGCCGATAAATGCAGTATCGAGCGTGAGGCACCGGCGCTCGACGCCGGGCCAAGAGGAGAGCCAGCATGCCGCGTCACCTGAAGGTCACCGCCGCCCAGATCGGCCGGACCAACGAGGACGTACACACGACGACGAGCCATGGGTCGATCCGGTGCACGATGTTGTGGCCGCTCCCTCAGATCGCTCGTCTCGAGCCGTGAACACTGGGTGAACGCTCCGCCTTCGCGCCGCGACGGGCCTCGGCGCCTGCCGGGAGCCTCGCTCGACCGTCAATGCATGATATAGCGCCTCCCGCCGTTTCACTAAGGTGGTCGAGATCGCCAGGTTCCGGCGGCCGTTATGCCGACGGCTCGTGCTGCACGTCCGTCAGCCACGCTGATACTTCGCGGATCTCCTCCAGACAGAGACGATCAGCCCCTCATGAATCTCAGACACGCTGGCGAACGAGCGCCGTCTGCAGATCCTCACCTGGCTCAAACAGCCACGAGCTCACTTCCCGCCTCAAGTCGACGGTGATCTCGTGCGCGACGGCGTCTGCGGCCTCTTGATCGCCGAGAAGCTCGGGGTGAGCCAGCCGACCGCCAGCAAACACCTCAGGATCCTGACGCAGGCCGGGCTCGTCCGCACCAATCGGATCAAGCAGTGGACCTTTTATAAGCGGGATGAGAAGCGAATCGCCGAAGTGAAGCGAGCGCTTCGATCCGCCTGGTAGCGGCGGACGGCGCTGCGTCGACGATGTGGCGACCCTCGACCGATGAGCGTCGGGGGTAGTTGAGGTTTAAAGCAAATCTGGTGACCCCGGCGGGATTCGAACCCGCGATCTCGACCTTGAAAGGGTCGCGTCCTGGGCCAGGCTAGACGACGGGGTCAGCCACGTCAGTATACCCGAGGGTCAGCGGGACGGGTGCACGGATGTGCGCACCTCGACGGCGTCGCCGACGCGATAGCGCTGGGCGTCCGGCACCCACACGTTGATCGGCCCGCGCGGCGACTCGACCGTGAGGCGCCCGGCCGGGTCGACGGCTTTGAGCGGCCCCCGCACCACCGCGTACTCGCCCGGCTCCGTCGCGACCGACGCCGCGACCTCTGGCGTCTTCGCCGCCTCGCCCCCCTGCGCCGCCACGAGCTCGAGCGGCTGCACGCGCACCCGCACGCGCACGGGCTCGCCAGCGCGGAACGGCGTCGAGCCGGACACCCACACCGATAGCAGGCCGCGAGGCGACGTGATCGACACGGTGCCGGCTGGATCGACCGCGGCGACCGTGCCCGTCACCTCCGCCTCGTCGGCGGCGCCGCGCGGCACGAAGGTGCCAGGCGGCAGCGCGACCCGCTCGATCTCCGCGGGCGCGGGCGCGCCGCGCACCGTGACGATCTGGTAGAGCCGAAGCCCGACGAGCTGGTCGGGGGTGACCTTCACGCGGACCGTTCTCTCGCCCTGCCGCAGGGTCACCGTGCTGGCTTGCTCGTCCCACGTCCACACCTCGCCGGTGTAGGTGTTTTGCGCCGCCGAGGGCCGGGGCGCCGTGGACTGCTGCGCGGCGCAGCCGGCAAGGATCGCGGCGACGAGAAGCGGCCAGGTAAACTGCGTAAACGTCTTCATCGTCCGTCCTCCTGTGAGGTCTCATGGCCAGCATACTAGAGCGGTCCAGACTTCCCCGATTTGACCATGGTCACGATCGGGGCGATACTCCGTATGGCTCAGGGGAGGTTACGATGCGACGGATGCGGTGGCTGCTGGCGGTGGTGATCCTGGCCGGATGGATGGGAACCGCGTTCGGCCAGAACTTCGCGGTCATCGGCGGCGAGCAGTTCTTCAAGCTCGACTGGGCGGCGGGCGAGCGAAAGGGCCGTCCGAACGTCCAGGGCTATCTGCTCAACGATTGGGGCTTCCCCGCCATCAAGATCATGCTCAAGGTCGAAAGCCTCGACACCGCCGGTCGGGTGGTCACCACGACGCCCGGCTACGTGGCGGGTCAGGTGACGCCGGGCATGCGCGCCTACTTCGAGGTGCCGGTGCCCGCGGCCGCGCCAAGCTACCGCGTCTCCGTCTGGTCCTTCGACTGGATCCAGTCCGGCGGCGGCGACCTGCGCTGACCGGCCCCGGCCGGGCCGGGACGCACCGCCGCGTGAGCGACCCGGGCGACGACGCAGTGCCCGCGGAGCTCGGTCGCCGCATCCAGGACGATCCCTGGGCTCGGGCGCTCGGCCTCGAGTATCTCGAGCTGAGACGCGGCTACTGCCGCGTCGCCCTCCAGCTCCAGCCCCACATGATGAACTACCAGGGCGCGCCGCACGGCGGCGTCATCTTCTCTCTCGCCGACGTCGCCTTCGGCGCAGCCTGCAACTCACACGGTGAGCCCGCCGTGGCCCTGAGCGTGACCATCGACTACCTCGCCACGGCCGCGCCGCACGTCCGGCTCATCGCCGAGGCGCGCGAGCGCAAGCAGGGGCGGCGCGCCGGGTTCTACGACATCGTGGTGAGGGACGCCGCGGGGATGCTGGTCGCGAGCGTTCACTGCGTCGCCCACCGGGTCGGGCGCGACGCTTAGGGTGACTGCAGCGACCCCAGCCCGAAGCGGAAGCTGCTGACCCGCACCCGGAAGCTGGCGGTGGTGGGCGGGGCCGGCACGGTGGAGTCGAAGGCAGCGTTACCCCCCTGCGGGATCGCGGGGCTGACGAAGGTGATGCCCCGCGCGACCACCTTGCGCGCGCCGTCGACCGCCTCGACCGTGACGTAGACGTCGAGGACGTCGACGCGCGCGTCGTTGAACACGACCCCGGTCACCTGCGTCCGCGCGGGGTTGCTGCGGTCCACGTTGTAGGTGACGCGGAAGCTCTCCTGGGCCTCTGCCAGCGCCGCCAGCGCGACGAGCCCCAGCGCCGCCGGCCCCAGCCGGCAGCCCAGCCGCCTCAGTGTCGACATGACCTGCCTCCCTCGCGAACCGCGCAAGCCGGGCTCAGCTTCGGGCCGCCGCCTCCAGCGCTTCCCGGTACAACTCCTCGGTGTAGCCGCGCACGACGAGATCGCCGACGACGAGCACAGGGACACGCAGGAAGCCGTCCTCGTGCAGGAGATAACGCTCGGCGTCGGCGTCGGTGAGCGGCGCCTGGCGGGCATCCAGGCGCACGATCTCCTGCCCCGTCTTGGCTAGCAGCCGCCGGGCGTGACGGGCCAGCGCGAGCGTCGCCGCGTGATCGACTGGCGCCTGCTCGATGAGGCGGTTCTCGTACTCGACCCCCCGCTGCGAGAGGAACTCTCTCGCCTTGGCACAGGTGGGTCAGCCATCCTTGTTGTAGAGGATCGCCCGCGTCATGGCCAGCAGTTTACAGCAGCGGGCGCGGCCGGCGGCCGTGGTCGGCAGCGGCGCCGGGTTCGGCGGCGGCGCCCGCCTACGGGGCCTGGGCCGCCAGCAACAGCGGTCCGGCGGCCGGCGCCGCCGCCTGGCCGCGCGCTTCGCTCACGTTGGCGACCACCAGGTACGCGACGATGATGACGACCACGACCACCGCTCCGGCGATGGCCACCGCGGTCAACGGCTCCACCGCTTCAGCGGGCGCCGGCTGGACAGCCATCACGGCGACGGCAACGAGTACCGTGAGAATGACGAGGTTGCGGATCCGCGGGGTCACCCCTTCTTGACCACCTTCCGGTGAACTGCTTCGATATTGATCCCCACGCGATCCCGATACTGCCCCAGAGGGTATTTGGACATCGGGCGCTCGTACTTCGGCGCCAGCTGATCGGCCACCGCCTTCTTCATCTCGTCCAGCGTGGCGCCGGCGGCCGCCGCCTTCTTCACGGCAGCGATGAGGTCCGCAGAGGCGCGGTGCGTCGCGGTGTGTACATACCGCCGGGCCTCGCCGTCCGTCAAGGAAAATGTTGCTACCGATGACGCCGCGCGAAGGGATCCTCCTGCGGGCTAGTAGCTGACGCAGGGGCTCCCGTCCGAGAGGAACTCGACGAGCTTGGCCCCGCCGACGATCGCCGCGCCGGACACGAGGTTGGTCTCGTCCAGCTTCCGCTTCTTGAAGCAGGGTGAGCAGACGTAGATCGCCCCCCCGGCCTTGGCGAAGTTGTCCATCAACTCCTTGAGCGGCGCGAACCCCTCCTCGCGGACGTCGTCGGCATACCCCTTCTGGGACAGCCGCACGGCTTCGACGCTCAGGAAGACCAGCGTTTCCTTGCCCGAGCCGACGGCGGCGTTAGCGACCACGAAGGCCACCGTCGCCTTGTCGGTGTTGTCCTTGGCGCAGCTGAGGCTGACACAGAACCGGTTGGCCATGGCTCAGTTCTCCTTTCGACGGATCCGGTAGACGGGATGCTCCTCGGACGCCAGCGTGTGGCCCGTGAGCCGGCACCAGGCAGGAAGATCGGCTGACGCGCCGGGATCACGGGCGATCAGGCCCAGGACCTGCCCCGGTTGCATCCGGTCCAGTCGGTTCCTGAGCTCGAGCACCAGCTCGCCGCAGCCCATGTCGCCGGCGTCCCAGACCTCATCCGCCTCGATGTGCGCGCTCATCCAACATTCCCTCATCGCCCGGCGTGACGACGAGCCCTGAGTGTAGAG
>DASYUQ010000021.1 GCA_036001065.1 Candidatus Methylomirabilota bacterium | reverse complement strand
TGGTGGATCAGCCGCCAGATCTTCTCGGGCCGGAGCGGCATGTCGATGTGGGTGACGCCGAAGGGCGCCAGCGCGTCGACCACCGCGTTGACGACCGCCTGGGGCGCGCCCACGCAGCCGGCCTCGCCCACCCCCTTGGCGCCGAGCGGGTTCAGCGGCGTCGGCGTCACCGTACGCTCCAGCTCGAACGAGGGCAGGAGGTCGGCCTTGGGCGCCGCGTAGTCCATGAGGCTGCCCGAGAGGAGCTGGCCCGTCTCGTCGTAGACGATCTCCTCCCAGAGCGCCTGGGCCACCCCCTGGGCGATGCCGCCGTGAAGCTGTCCCTCGAGCAGCATCGGGTTGATGACGTTGCCGACGTCGTCCACGCCGATGAAGCGCTCGAGCCTCACCTCGCCGGTCTCCGGTCGCACCTCGACCAGGGCGACGTAAACCCCGAACGGGATCGTGAAGTCGGCCGGGTCGTACACGCGCGCGGCCTCGAGCCCGGGCTCCAGGCCCGGGGGGAGCTGCTGGCCGCGATGAGCGACCCGCGCGATCTCCTGGAGCGCGACCGCGCGATCGGGAAAGCCGCGGACGTGGAAGCGCCCGTCGGCGAACTCCAGATCGGCCTCGGCCGCCTCCAGCAGGTGCGCGGCGATTTTCCGGGCCTTGTCCTTGACGGTCTGCGACGCGAGCAGCACGGCGGTGCCGCCGACGGTGGCGGCGCGGCTGCCGCCGGTGCCGAAGCCCATGGGGACGACCGCCGTGTCGCCGTGGATGACGGTGATGTCGTCGGGCGTGAGCCCCAGCTCGTCGGCCACGATCTGGGCGAAGGTCGTGGCGGTGCCCTGGCCGTGGGGCGAGGTGCCGGTGAGCACGGTCGCGCGGCCCGAGGGCTCGATGCGGACGGCGCCGTACTCATGGGCGGCCAGCGCGCCGGTGCGCGAGGGGCCCGTGCTGGCCGTCTCGACGAACGTGGACAGGCCGACTCCGCGGTAGCGGCCCTCCCGGCGCGCGCGCGCCTGCTCCACCCGGAATTCGTGGTAGCCGGCAAGGTCGAGCGCCTTATCGAGCGTGAGCGCATAGCGGCCCGAGTCGTAGGTGAGCCCCGACGGAGACTTGAACGGGAAGTCGGTGTCGCGCACGAAGTTCTTCCGGCGGATCTCCACCGGATCGATCCCCAGCTCGCGCGCGGCGAGATCGACCAGGCGCTCGATGATGTAGGCGGCCTCCGGCCGGCCGGCGCCCCGGTACGGCCCCGTCGGCGCCTTGGTGGTGAACACGCCGCGCACCCGGTAGGACGCGGCCGGGATGCGGTAGGCGCCGGTGATGAGGCGGCCGCACAGGATCGGCGGCAGGCACGTGAACCCTTCCAGGTGCGCGCCCAGGTCGCCCACGCCCTGGACGCGGAGGCCGAGGAACGTTCCGTCCGGGGCGACCGCCAGCTCGCCCGTGTGCACCTGACCGCGGCCGTGAAACGTCGCCACCATGCTCTCGCTGCGTGTCTCGATCCACTTCACCGGGCGGCCCAGCCGGCGCGCCGCGAACGCTGCCAGCACCTCCTCGTCGAAAAGACCGAACTTGACACCGAAGCCGCCGCCGACCTCGGGGGCGATCACGCGGATCGCATGCTCCGGGACGACGAGGGTCTCGGCCAGGAGCGATCTGGTCTTGTGGGCGCCCTGGGTCGAGGTCCAGAAGGTCAGCGCGCCGGCCTGCCAGTGCGCCAGGCAGCCGCGCGGCTCCAGCGGCAGCGCGGCCAGCCGCTGGTTGACGAAGCGGCCGCGGACGATACGGTGGGCGCGGGCGAACGCGGCGTCGAGGTCGCCCGCCGACCAGCCGTACTCGTAGGCCACGTTGCCGGGCGCCTCCGGGTAGAGCTGGGGAGCGCCGGGCGCCAGCGCGGACTCGGGATCGACGACCGGCTCGAGCGGCTCGTACTCTACCTGGACGAGGTCCGCGGCGTCCCGCGCGGTGGCCCGATCGGCCGCCATCACGAACGCCACCGGATCACCGGCGAAGCGAACACGATCGCCGGCCAGGACCAGGCGGGGCGGATTGTTGGTATTGGGGGGCGCCAGGATCAGGGGCTTGGGCCGGATCGCGCCCTCGAGGTCGCGGGCCGTGAGCACCGCGTAGACGCCGAGCAGCTTCTCGGCGTCCGCGGTGTCGAGCCTCACGATGCGCGCATGCGCGTACGGCGAACGGAGCACGTGGCCGTGAGCGAGACCGCTGAGGGTCAGATCGTCCACGTACTGGGCCTGGCCGCGGATGAGGCGGGGGTCCTCCAGACGCTTGACCTCACTGCCGACGAACCGGGGCGCGGGCGACATGGCCCCTACCTTACGGCACGCGCGTCGACTTTGAAAACAGAATGACGTCGCCCGCGGCCAACGAGGGGAATGGCCCTTGACCGCCTCCCGCCTTCCGACGTAGGTTCACGGCACTCGTCCTTGACGGGAGGTGCCCGCTGAAGGCCCGTGCCGCCGCCCTCTTGGTCGTTGCCCTCGTCCTGCTCCTGGCCCTCGGAATCCTCCTGGCGCCCGCCGACGCGCAGGTGCAGAACAACTTCGAAGCCCTTCGACAAGGGCTGGGGGAGCCCACCAAGTTCGAGCTGGTCATCAACATGAAGACGGCCAAGGCCCTCGGCCTCACGATCCCGCCGTCGCTGTTGCTGCGGGCGGATCACGTGATCGAGTGAAAACCGTCCCGGCTCCGCCAGTCCCCAAGCCCGCGCGGCCGCCGCGACGGCCACGGCCTCCTCGACCAGCGCCGCCCAGGCCGCGCTGACGGGCGCCCGGGGACCGATGCCCAGCTTTGAGACCACGCTCACCGCCGAGCGCATCACCGCGCTGACCACGGCCGGGTACTGGAAGAACGAGACGCTGGACCGCTATCTCGACCGCTGGGCGACGAGCCGGCCCGACAAGACCGCCCTCGTGGACGGCGCCGGGCGGCTCACCTGGGCCGGGCTCGCCCGGCGGGTGGAGCGCGTGGCCTACGGCCTCCGGGCGGCCGGGATCGAGCGCGGCGCCGTGATCTCCTGCCAGCTTCCCAACTGGAACGAATGGGTTCTGCTCGCGCTGGCGGCGCTGCGCCTGGGCGTGATCCTGAACCCTATTCCCCCGACGTACCGGGCCAACGAGCTGCGCTTCATCCTCCGGACGCTCGGGTCGGAGGCCTTCGTCATCCCGGCCCGCTTCCGCAAGTTCGACTACGTCGAGATGGTCGCCGGCCTGCGCGCGGAGGCGCCGGCGCTGCGCGAGGTCTTCGTCTGCCGGGGGGCGCCGGGCCCGAACACGCGACCGTTCGCCGCGCTCACCGACACCGCCTGGGAGTCGCGGGCGGACCGCGGGACGCTCCCGGGGACCGACCCCAACGACGTCGCGGAGGTCATCTTCACCTCGGGGACCACGGGCGAGCCGAAGGGCGTCATGCATACCTCCAACACGGCGCTCTCGATCATCTACCCGCTGATCGCGCGACTCGGGTTCGGCGAGGACGACGTCGCGCTGATGTCCTCCACCTTCGGCCACCAGACGGGCTATCTCTACGGCTATTGCCTCACCCTGCTGCTGGGCTCGACCGGGGTCTGGCTCGATAGCTGGAGCGCGGAGGAGGCGGCGCGGCTCATCGGGGCCGAGCGCGTCACCTACACGATGGGGGCCACGCCCTTCCTGCAGGACCTCACCTACGCGCCCGCCCTCGAGCGCCACGACATCTCCTCGCTGCGCCTGTTCATCTCCGCGGGCGCGTCGATCCCGCGCAAGCTCGTCCAGGACGCGCGCCAGCGCCTGCACTGCGCGATCTCGGCCGGGTGGGGGATGACCGAGAACGGCCTCGTCACCTGCAACGGGCTCGACGACCCCGAGGCGAAGATCTTCGGCACCGACGGCTGCCCGCTGCCCGGCCTGGAGCTGCAGGTCGCCGACGACAAAGCGCGGCCCCTGCCACCCAAGACCGAGGGCGACCTGCTCGTGCGCGGTCACTCGCAGTTCGTGGGTTACTGGAAGCGCCCGGCCTTCACCCGGGAGGCGCACACCGACGACGGCTGGTTCAGGACGGGCGATCGCGCCATGCTCGACGCCGAGGGCTACGTCTCGATCACCGGGCGCTCCAAGGACCTCATCATCCGCGGCGGCGAGAACATCTCGGTGGCGGAAGTGGAGAACCTGCTCTTCGCCCATCCCAAGATCACCAACGTCGCCGTCGTGGCCATGCCCGACCCCCGGCTGGTGGAGCGCGCCTGCGCGTTCGTCATTCCCACGCCCGGCGCGGCCGTCACACTGGAGGAGATCGTCCAGTACCTGGAATCGAAGGCGCTGGCGCGCCACAAGTTCCCCGAGCGGCTGGAGATCGTCGGCGAGTTCCCGATGACGCCGAGCGGGAAGATCCAGAAGTACCGCCTGCGCGAGTTGATCGCCCGGAGGCTCGGAATGGAGCCGGTGCGCTGATGGCCGAGACCTACCTGGACCGGGCGGGCAGGCTCGCGCGCGAGGTCCAGCCCTACGTGCCGGGCGCGACCCTGGAGGAGGCGGCGCGCCGGGCGAAGGGCGCGGGGCCGCGGATCGCCAAGCTCTCGTCCAACGAGAACCCGCTGGGGCCCTCGCCGCTGGCCGTGGGAGCCATCCGGCAGCGGGCGCGCCACGCGCACTACTACCCGAGCGCGAGCGCGCCCGAGCTGGGCGCGGCCATCGCCCGCTACGCCCGCGTGCGTCCCGAGCAGGTGGTGGTGGGCGGCGGCTCCTCCACGCTCATGCACGCGATCGTCGCGGCGTTCACCACCGCCGGCGGAGAGATCGTCTCGGTGGCTCCCAGCTTCCCCGTCTACGGGGAGGTCGCCGCCATCCACGCGCGCGTGCCGGTGACGGTGCCGCTGCGCGAGGAGGACTTCGGGCTCGACCTCCTCCGCCTGCGCGGGGCCATCACGCCGCGCACGCAGCTGATCTTCCTGGCCCGGCCCAACAACCCCACCAGCACGCTCATTCCCATCGCCGAGCTGGAGGCGGTCGCCGAGCTGGCGGACGACGTCGGCGCGCTCGTGGTCTCGGACGAGGCCTACATGGAGTTCGCCCAGGCTCCGGCGCGGGAGACGGCCCTGACGGCGCTCCGGGGGGCAGCGCCGCGCTGGCCCAACGTGATGGTGACGCGGACCTTCTCGAAGGCCTTCGGGCTCGCCGACCTCCGCCTGGGCTATGCCATCGGCACGCCCGACACCGCGCAGTACCTCCGGCTGGCGAACGTGAAGTGGCCGACGGGGACGCTGGCCCAGGCCGCGGCGCGGGCGGCGCTCCAGGATCGCCGTCACCTGGCCCGGACCCTGGCGGTCGTCGCCGAGGGCCGCGCGTGGCTCGCGCAGAAGTTCGCCCACCTCGGCTTTGCGGTGGCGCCGCGGCCCCAGGGCAACTACATCATGGTGGACGTCGGCTCGCGCGGCTGGACGGCGCCGGACTTCGCGGCGGCGGTCTTCCGGGCGGCGCGCGTCCTCGTCCGCGGAGACTTCTCCGAGCGCTACGTCCGGATCAGCGTCGGGCGCCCTGGCGAGAACCGCCGCCTCCTGGCGGCCGTCCGCCAACTGCTCGGGGGCGGGCCCGGCCGGAAATAGAGCGGCTCGGACGGCGGCCGGCGCCTGCGCGCGTTCCCCGGCCGCGAGTGGCCGCGTTCGGCGCTTGAAGCCGTCGGCGGCTGCGGCTAGTGCCGTTCCAACTATTCGCGCCTAGGAAGGCACCGTGTACGTCGTTCGTGGACAGATTTAGTATCAACAAGTTGGAACGGCACTAGAGTCGCGCTCGATGAGCGCGCGACGCGTGTGGCCGGTCTTCGTCGCCTATCTGCTCGCGTTCGTGAGCATCGTCGCCTTCACCCTGGTGGCGGCGCTGGTCGTCCGCGGGCTCTATCCCGAGCTGCCCGAGCGCGAGGTCTTCGACGGCTTGCCGGGACTGCTGGCGGGGGCCCTGGCCTCCGCGAGCGCCCTGATGGTGACGCTCCTCGGCGTCATGCGGCCCCTCGATCTGGCGCGGCTGCGGCTCCTGCCCGGACGCGAGACGGGGCCGACCCTCGCCGTGATGATCGTGGGGACGCTGGCGCTGGGACAGGCGCTCGATTCGGCCACGGCGCTGGCCGGACTGGCCGATCGGGGCACCATGGCGGTGATCCGCCGCGCGCTGGAGGGCGCCTCGGGCGTCGAGCTCTTCGCGGCGGTGCTGGTCATCGGCGTCATCGCGGGGGTGGCCGAGGAGACCTTCTTCCGCGGCTACATGCAGAGCCGCCTGGCCGAGCACTGGCGGCCGTCCGTCGCCGTGCTGGTCACGAGCGTCGCCTTCGGCCTGCTCCATCTCGAAGGGCTCCACGTCACGCTGGCTTTCGCCCTCGGCCTCTGGCTGGGCTTCGTCACCGAGCGTGCCGGCAGCGCGCTGCCGGCGGTGGCCGCGCACGTGATCAACAACGCGCTGTTCACCGTGCTGACGGCCGGCGGCGTCACGGTCAACGCCTTCTGGCCGAACGTCGTCCTGGGAGGAGTCGGCGCGCTGGTCTTCGCCGGCTGCGCGGCGTGGCTCTGGCGCGCGCCAGGCTTGCGGCCGCGCGGGCCGGAGGGGTAGGCTTAGGCCACTTCCCGAGGAGGCCTCCATGGGACTGGGCGGCCGGGTCGCCATCATCGGCAGCGGCGTGATCAAGTACGGCGAGAACTTCCACCAGAGCCTCACGGACATGATCTACGAGGCGGTGACGCTCGCGCTGGCCGACGCGAAGATCGAGCGGCAGCGGCTCCAGGCCGCCTGGCTCGGCTGCTATGAGCCGATGCTCTACGGGTTCGAAGGCAACTCGGGGACGTTCGTCTCCGACCCGCTCAATCTCTTTCCGATCCCGGTGACGCGCGTGGCCGCGTACTGCGCGACGGGCATCGAGGCCGTCCGCAATGCGGCGCTGGCCGTCGCCTCGGGCGAGTACGACCTGGTCCTCGCCGTCGGCGCCGAGAAGATGCGAGAGGTGCCCTCGCGCGGCAGTCTCGTCGCCCAGGCGGTGACCCGCGGCCATCCCGTTCTGGCCAAGGGCCGGACGGCGCCGGGAATGTTCGCGCTGCTGGCCAACCGGTACTTCAAAGAGTACGGCGCCAACGAGGAGGCGCTCTGTGCCGTGGCCATGAAGAACCACTACCACGGCGCACTCAACCCCAAGGCGCACTTCCAGAAGGAGATCACCGCGGAGCAGTACTTCAAGGCCCCGAAGGTCGCCGAGCCGCTCGGGCTCTTCGACTGCTGCCCGACCACCGACGGCGCCGCCGCCGTGATCCTGACCCGCACCGATCTCGCGCCGACGCTCACCGACGCGTACACGGTCATCCGCGGCATCGCCTATGCGGTGACGGCCGGCTACTGGAACACGCAGTTCGACCCCTCCTGGAGCTTCACGTCGTTCCGTTCCACCCGGGAGGCAGCCAAGACGGCCTACCGGATGGCGGGCGTCACCAACCCGGCCAGGGAGATCGACCTGGCCGAGTGCCACGACTGCTTCACGATCACGGAGATGATCAATTACGAGGACCTCGGCCTGGCCAAGCCCGGCGAGGGCTGGAAGTTCGCCACCGGCGGCGTGACCAAGCTCGGCGGCGATCTGCCCGTCAACACCTCGGGCGGACTCAAATCGTGTGGCCATCCGATCGGCTCCTCCGGCGTCCGGATGATCGCGAACATCCACGACCAGTTGCTCGGCCGCGCGGGCAAGATGCAGGTCAAGGGCGCCCGGATGGGGCTTGCGCACAACCTGGGCGGCCCCGGCGCCGTCTCGGCCGTCGCGGTCCTGTCCCAACCGTAGATCCACCGGGAGAAATCCGACATGGCTGACCTGACGCGCCGGTATGTCGTGATGGCGATGGCCACGGAAGCGCCGTTCGACCCGGGAGATCCCGACGGCGTCTTTGTCCTCAAGCCCTGGAAGGACCCCGCCGCGCTGAGAGCGCTCCAGACCTACCGCGACAACTGCTACCCGGAGCTCGCGCGCGATCTCGAGGCGTGGATCCACACGATCGAGGCGGGTCCCGCGGTCCGGGGCAACGTCGGGCGCCGCAACGAGCCCCACCTCACCCCGGCCGGGGGCGGGCCAGGGGCCTCCGCGCGTCGAGCCGCGCGGCACTCGGCGTCCAGGCACCGCGCGGCCACGCGCCGCGCGTCGAAGACGAAGAAGCGCCGCCGGTGAACGACGGCGTCACTAACTACCCGGAGCCGATTTCCGGATTTCTGCTCGCCTCCGGCGTCTTTCCCAGTGGCGGCGACGTCCCGCACGCCCGGTTCGTCAGCCTGATAGTCGAGGCTTCATCCAATCGTAGGCGCCGCGCGGGGCGGGAGCGGCGACGGCCGTTTCTCAACCTTCTACTGCGCGGAACCGGGCTCGGCGGCCTCCCCACGTCGCGCCACCGACGGCTGCCAGAAGCGAGATGACGAGGGCCCCGAAGGTGGCCCAACTGGTCGCGGCCGCCGCGGGCTGCGCCGCCTGGGCGGCGGCCTGCACGCGCTCGCCGGTTCGTGCCGCCAGGCGCTGGAGACCGTCACGGGCCTCGGCCGCCGCGCGTGCCGGATCGGACCTCGCGGCCTCCACGCGCTGACGAATGTCGGTGAGCTGCGCCCGCGCTTCTTGCTCGGACATTCCGGTCGCGGCCGCGACTGTCTGCACCGTCTTCGCGTCGTTGAGTCGAGCGAGAACCTGGTCGACGTCACCGCTCGAGATCTCGCTCAGCCCGCTGGCGCTGCTCGTCACCGCCGTCTTGGCTACCCCGCCGGCCACGCCGAAGACCGCGCTCATGCCGAGACTGACGCCCACTGTGGCGAGAATGAAGGTCGAGAGAGCGCCCAGAGCCCAAACCAGCACGCCGTGAAGGCTCGCGGTGGCGGTATCGAAGATCATCCCCATCCGTGCGGCGACGGCCCCCCCCAGGAAGTAGGCGATGAGCATGCTGAGGAAGGCCCAGATGGCGGCGCCGATTCCGAGCCCCTTCGCTCCCGCCCCTTCGCCGGACCCTACGTCGGCCGCGGTGATGCCCACCGCGAGAGCGAGAGCACCCAGCAGCATGAGAGTGCCTACCCCCACGAGAAAGCCGCTCCAGACGCCGCCCCACGAGACTCGACTGGCCTCGACCACTCCGGGCGCCGTTCGTTCGATCGTCCTGAGACGTTCTTGAGGCATCGCCATTTTTACAAACCTCCCAAGGATTGATGCTGGGGCTGGTGGCATGCAAGTGGGTGGCCACCACAGACCGAATCCCACGGCGAGGCGTTTGTGATCGTCGCGGCGAGGCCGGACCTCGTTCCGGGCCGGGCTCGATCCCGCTTCTGATCTGAAATGTGACATGGCAACTTCTGCGGGGGCCGTCCGATCCGCCCCGGCGAGCCTTGCCGATTGGCGGGCAGCGACGGCGGCCTTATCATGTCGTGATCCGGCGCGGACGGCGCGCCCGCGTCAGACCTCAGCCAGGAGGCCAGGCATGTCGACCGTGCTGTACGAGCAGAAAGACAAGGTTGGAACGCTGCGGGGGACCGCAGACGCCCTGGAGGGACCGAAGGCCTTCGCGGAAAAGCGGAAGCCGAACTTCAGGGCGCGCTGAGCCGATGACCGTCGACGAGCTGGTCACGCTCACGCGGAAGCGGCTCGACGTCCGGCAGCGACGGGTGGCTCCGGTGGGCGTGCTGGTGCAGGCGGCCGTGCTGGTCCCGATCGTCGACCGCGGCGCGCCGGTTCTCGTGTTCGCCAAGCGCACCGATCGGGTGGGACACCACAAAGGGCAGATCTCGTTTCCGGGCGGCGTCGTGGTCCCGTCGGACGGCTCGTTCCTGGAGGCCGCGCTGCGCGAGTGCGAAGAAGAGATCGGGCTCCCGCGGCGGGCGGTGGAGCCGCTCGGCGCGCTCGACGACACCGAGACGGTCGCCACCCAGTTCGTGATCACGCCGTTCGTGGGGCTGGTCCGGGAGCCGGTCGCGTGGCGGCCCGACGGCGACGAGATCGAGCGGGTGATCGAGGTGCCGTGGGCGGCGCTGACCGACCCCGACGCCTTCCGCGTCGAGATGTGGGAGCGCGACGGCGTCCCGCGGCCGGTCTACTTCTACGACTACCAGGGCGAGACGGTCTGGGGTGCGACCGCGCGGATCCTCAAGGGGTACCTGGACCTGATCACGGCGCCGGCGGAATGAGCGGGCGCGACAAAGCCCTGAGGAACCTTGGTGGGGAATGGCCGGCGACAAGCCCCTGCCGGTTCTCAGACCGGCGGCCGATTTCCTCAGGGCCGGCGCCAACCTAGTCCTGCGACTAGCCCGTGTCAAGCCAAACGATCGGACTCTGCACCGAATGCCGCCACGCGCAGCGCGTGACCTCGGGGAAAGCGTCGACGTTCTGGCGCTGCGGTCGCAGCGACACCGACCCGCGCTTTGCCAAATACCCGCGCCTCCCCGTGCTCGACTGTCCGGGCTTCGAGCGCGGGCTTCGCCCGCGCAATCGATTCCTGGGGGAGGCCTCGGAGGGGGCCGTCGAGGCCCCCTCCGATTAAGCTCAGGGCCACCAAAGATAGAGGAAGCGGGGACCAGGCGCGGACAGGATCGCCAGCTGGGAGAGGGTGGACTCGAGTCCGCCCGTCGGGGCTTCCGCCCGCGCGTAGTAGGTGGCGCGGTATTCGCGGGGACGCCGATACACGATCACTCGCGCCTCGTCGAGGTCGGCCGCGCGGCGGGCCAGGGCCAGCGCGTCGCTCATGTAGCCGATCCGGTCGACGAGACCGTTGCGGAGCGCCTGCTCGGCCGTGTAGATGCGACCGTCGGCCAGACGCTGGGCGGCCTCCAGCGGAAGCTTGCGGCGCTCGACGAGCTTGGCCACGAACTGGCGGTGCAGGTCGTCGATGACCGCCTGGAAGATCGCGCGCTCCTCCGGCGTCGGGCGGCGGAAGGGGCTGCCCATGTCCTTGCGCTCGCCCGATTTGATCGTCTCCGGGGCCACGCCGATCTTCTGCAGGAGCCCCTCGGCGTTGAGGTTGACCATGATGGTGCCGATCGAGCCGGTGACCGTCGTCGGATGCGCGACGATCGTGTCGGCGGCCAGGGCCACGTAGTAGCCACCGGAGGCGGCGACGTCCATCATCACCGCCAGGACCGGGACCCGGGTGCTGCGCTTGAACATGTCCAGCTCACGGAAGACGATGTCGGAGGCCGTCACGGTGCCGCCGGGGCTGTTCACGCGCACGACCAGCGCGCGGACCTTCCGGTCTTCCGCCGCCTTCTTCAGCTCCTCCCGGATCCGCACGAGCAGGGGCACCCGCGGCGGTGGCGCGCCCAGCGTGAGCACGGGCGACAGGGCCTCATCGCTGAGCACGCCGGAGATGTCGATGAGGAGGATCTTGGCGTCGCCCTGGCCCTCGACGGTCGTCTCCTCGAGGGGCCGGATCCGCGGCGTGAGGTCGACGGAGATCACCGAGCAGCCCGCCAGCCCTAGGGCGGCGAGGACCACGAGCGCCCGGGCCGGGAGTCGGCGCATGCACCGAGTATACCGGACGGGGCGCCTTGCGACGGCCCGGGCCGTGGCGGATAATCCGGGCGCCGTGAGCCTCACGCTCGACGACGTCCGCGCCGCCGCTCGGCGGCTCGACGACCGGGTGACGCGCACGCCGGTCATCACCTCGCCGTGGTGGGACGACGCCAGCGGCCATCGCGTCTTCTTCAAGTGCGAGAACCTCCAGCGGGCCGGCTCGTTCAAGATCCGCGGCGCCCTGAACAAGCTGCTGTCGCTCACGCCGGAGGAGCGGCGGCGGGGCGTCATCGCCTTCTCCTCGGGCAACCACGCCCAGGGCGTGGCCCTGGCGGCGCGCATGGTCGGCACCAGCGCCATGGTCGTCATGCCGAAGGACGCGCCGGCGCTCAAGCTCGAGGCCACGCGCGGGTACGGCGCCGAGGTCGTCTTCTACGACCGCCTGCGGGAGGATCGCGAGGCCATCGCGCGCCGCCTCGCTGCCGAAACCGGCCGCGTGCTGGTGCCGCCCTTCGACGACTCCGCCATCATGGCGGGCCAGGGCACGGCGGCGCTCGAGCTGCTGGCCGACGTCCCATCGCTGGACGTGC
The DNA here is from genome assembly GCA_036001065.1 of Candidatus Methylomirabilota bacterium. NCBI lineage: Bacteria > Methylomirabilota (SeqCode) > Candidatus Methylomirabilota bacterium. Next base: position 15,876 of record DASYUQ010000021.1, on the reverse strand, counting down.
TGGTCGCCCCGGTGGGCGGCGGCGGGCTGATGGCGGGGTGCAGCACGGTGGCCCGAAGTCTCCTGCCCGGCATCACGATCATCGGCGTCGAGGCCGACACGGCGAACGACACGTACCTGTCGCTCCAGAAGGGCGAGCGGGTGACGATCCCGCCGCCGCCCACGATCGCCGACGGCATCCGGGTGACCACGCCGGGCGAGCTGACGTTTCCGATCCTCAGCCGGAATCGGACCGTCATCGCCCTCGTGACCGACGACGAGATCCGCGCGGCGGTGGGCGCCCTGGCGCTGAGAGCGCACGTCGTCGTCGAGCCGACGGGCGCGGTCGGCGCCGCCGCGGTCCTGGCTGGCAGGCTGCCGGTCGGGCGCGGCGCCCGCGTCGGCGTCATCCTCTCCGGCGGCAACATCGACCCCGAGGCCCTCATCGACATCCTCAAGGGGTCTGGGACATAATTCGGAGCTGCTCGCTGGTGCGGAGGGCACCACCCAGTGGGTGACGCGAAACTCGGCCCGATTCGCCTCTCATTCAACCCGCAACTCAAAAGGAGGTCCTCAATGAAAAGGCTCCTGCTCTCACTCCTGGTTCTGGGACTGCTCCTGCTGGTCGCTTCACTCCCCAGTGCCAAGGCGGACGATGTGTTCACGAATGCTGACGTTCGAGGCCCCTACGGGTTCTCCTTCGATGGGGCCATCGTCGGCATTGGGCCCGTAGCGGCAGTCGGTCTCTTCGTGGCAGACGGGAACGGGAATCTTACGGACGGGGTGCGAACCCTGAGCGTGAATGGCTCGGTGCTCCACCAAACCTTCACATGCACCTACACCGTGAATTCTACCGGCACAGGGTCTGTAGTATGTTCGATCATTACCGGTGGTGCTGGTACCGAAAGATTCGACTTCGTACTCATTAACAAGAGGCGAGAGGCTCCGTTCATTGGAACAGATCCCGGGGTCGTCGTCCGCGGTGTCGCCGTGAAGCAGTAGGGGCTCACACGCGCGGGGCCCAGGTTAGCCTCTTCCTCACTCGCAAACATTCCACGGGCGTCGAGTCCGCCTCCCCGCTCGTGTGGCGCTTTTCGCGATGCGGGAAGGCAACGGAGGTTTAACCCTTTGACCCACGGTGACGCAGGAGGACGGCTATGGAAACGATGAACGGGCGTCTGGACCGCCGGGCCTTTCTCCGCGGCGGCGCCGCCGTGGCCGCAGCCATGACCGGTGCGACGTTCGTTGAATCGGCGGCGGCCGAGCCGCTGGCAGACGATCCGTGGAGCCTCGTGCCCGGCACCACCGTCCCGGCTTACGGCGTGCCGTCGCGGTTCGAGAAAAATGTCGTGCCCACGCTCAGCAACCCCAAGGGCGAGCCGCGCACGCAGCACGCGCGCACGCCGCATCATCTGCTCAACGGCGCGATCACGCCGAACGGCCTGCACTTCGTGATTTTGCACGCTGGCGATCCCGACATCGACCCGGACAAGCACCGTCTGGTGATCCACGGCCTGGTGAAGCGGCCCAGGGTCTTCACGCTGGATGCGCTGGCGCGCTATCCGATGGTGTCGCGCGTGACGTTCGTCGAATGCGGGGGGCAACAGCGCGCCGCTCTTTTCCAGGGCGCCCATCCAGGCCAGTGTCCAGGCGCTGCACGGCCTCGTCTCCTGTGCCGAATGGACCGGGGTGCGGCTCTCGACGTTGCTCGAGGAGACGGGCATCGACCCCAAGGCGAAGTGGTTGATCGCCGAAGGCGCGGACGCGCCGGCCCTGAGCCGCAGCGTGCCGATGGCCAAGGCCATGGATGATGCCATGATCGCGCTCTACCAGAACGGCGAGCGGCTCATGCCGGGGAATGGCTATCCGATGCGCCTGTTGCTGCCCGGCTGGGAAGGCAACATGAGACCCGTTCCCGCCACGGGAAACTCGGCGCGCGCGTCGATGGTGAACCGCAACGCGACCTACGCCAACAACCTCGTGGTCGAAGAGGCCCACCCGCGCCGCCGCCCCGGGGACCCGACGACGGTCAGCGCGCGTGGAACAGCGGGACGACCTCTTGAGCCAGGCGCGCGAGCTGATCCAGCATCTGGGCGGGGGGGCACATCGGCCGCACGACGAACTTGGAGCCGCCGGCGCGCACATACTGCTCCAGGCGCTCGGCCAGCACGGCGGGCGGCCCGAACGCGGCGCACTGGTCGAGCATCGCGTCGTCGACGCGCCCCCGGGGAATGAACGGCGTCGCGGTGGCGCGGGCCGTGGCCGGGTCGGGAGCGAAGCAGCAGTAGACCAGCGCGCCGAAATGATCGGCCGGGACCTCGCGATCGGCGGCGGCGGCGAAGGCCTGGGTCTTCTCGACGCCGATCCGGAACTGCTCGGGGGTGATGAACGATGGAAGCCAGCCATCGCCGAGCCGGCCGGCCCGGCGCATGGCCGCCTCGCTGTTGCCGCCGATCCAGACGGGGAACGGCTGCTGTACGGGCTTGGGCAGCACGGTCACGCGCTCGAGCTGCCAGAACTCCCCGGCGAAGGTGACCTCGTCCTCCGCCCAGCAGCGCCGCATGATCGCGATCGCCTCGTCGGTGCGCCGGCCGCGCTCCTTGAAGGGCACGCCGGCCGCGCGGAACTCGCGCTCCTGCTCGGCACCGACGCCGAAGGCCGGTAGCATCCGGCCGCCCGAGAGATAGTCGACCGTGGCCAGCTCCCGCGCCAGCAGCACGGGCGAGCGGAACGGCGTGACCAGCACGCTGGGGCCGAACTTGAGGCGCCGCGTCCGCGCGGCGACGGCCGCCATCGCGGTCAGGGGCTCCAGCACTGGCTGGGGCGCCGACAGCCGCTCGTTGAACCAGACCGAGTCGATGTCGATCTGCTCGCAGAGGTCGACGAAGCGCCAGAAGAAGTCGCGGCCGTCGGGCCCCGCCGGCCAGGGACCGGGCATCACGCCGATGCGGTACTTGACCTTCATGGCGGGATCGTAACACGCACGTTGACCTTTGTTCCCACGCCTCCTACAATGAACAACGATTCAGCGACCTGCCATGCGCGACCCGGGCAAGCCTCAACAGATCATCGACGCGGCCATCCGCGTGTTCGCGCGCAACGGCTACTACAACTCGCGCGTCTCCGACATCGCCCGCGAGGCGGGGATCGCCAGCGGCACGATCTACCTCTACTTCAAGACCAAGGACGAGATCCTGGTCACGCTCTTCCGCGAGAAGATGGCGGAGTGGGTGGCCTACGCGCGGCGCGAGATCGCCGGCCAGCCCAGCGCGGTGGCCAAGATCCGGCGGCTGGTGGCGCTGCACTTCAGCGTGCTGGAGCGGCAGCCGGACCTGGCCGAGGTCGTCCAGGTCGAGCTGCGCCAGGGCCACAAGTTCTTCCGCGGCGCCTCGGCCCAGGAGGTCTCCGCCTACTTCGAGCTGATCGGCGCGATCCTCCAGGAGGGCATCGCCGCCGGCGAGATCCGCTCCGACGTGCCGGTGAAGGTCGCGACGAAGGTGCTCTTCGGCGCCATGGACCAGGTGGCGACGTCCTGGGTGCTCGGCAAGCGCGCCTACCGTCTCAGCGAGGCCGCCGACCCGGTGGCGTCGATCTTCCTCAAGGGAGTGTGCGTCCATGGCGTTTGAAACCCTGATGCTCTCGCGCGAAGAGAGCTTCGTCGTGATCACCCTGAACCGCCCGCCGGCCAACGCGATCAGCGAGCGCCTCATCCAGGAGCTGAACGAGGCGCTGGCCTCCGTGGAGGCCGACGAGGCCGTGCGCGCGGTCATCCTGACGGGGGCGGGCGACCGGATCTTCTGCGCCGGCGCCGACCTGGGCTCGGCCTTCTCCAGCGGGACCGTCGACGCGTTCATCCGCTTCGGCAACGGCGTGCTGAGGAAGATCGAGCGGTTCGCCAAGCCAGTCATCGCCGCCCTCAACGGCCACGCGCTCGGTGGCGGCTGTGAGATCGCCATGGCCTGTCACTTCCGGCTCCTGAAGGAATCGGCTCGCATGGGCCAGACCGAGTCGAACCTCGGCATCATCCCCGGCTTCGGCGGCACCCAGCGGATGCCCCGGCTCATCGGACGGGCCAAGGCTCTGGAGTTCATGATCCTGGGGACGCAGGTCGCGGCGGCGGAGTGCCTGGCCCTGGGCCTGGTCAACCGGCTCTCGAAGGAAGGCGAGACGCTCAACGACGCCAAGGCGCTGGCCCGCCAGCTCGCCAAGCGGCCGCCGATCGCCAGCCGGCTCATCCTCGAGGCGGTCGACGACGGCCTGGACGCGCCGATCGACCAGGCGCTCGAGATCGAGACCCGCGCCTTCCTCAAGACGCTGAAGACCGAGGATGCCGCCGAGGGGATCCAGGCCTTCTTCGCCAAGCGCGAGCCGAGCTTCAAGGGGAAGTAGGGTGGACCTCGGGATCCGTGACCGCGTCGCCGTCGTGACGGGCGGGGCCCGAAGCCTGGGGCGGGCCGACGCCGAGGCGCTGGCGGCCGAGGGCTGCCGGGTCGCCATCCTCGACCTCAACGCGGAGGGCGCCGAGGAAGCGGCCAAGGAGATCACGGCCGCGGGAGGCGTGGCGCGGGGCTACCCTTGCGACGTGCGCGATGCCGCCCAGGTGGGCGGCGTGGTCGCCGCGGTCGAGCGCGATCTCGGCCCCGTCGACATCTGCGTCAACAACGCGGGAATCATCTACACGGTCGCCCAGATCAAGGACACCCGTCCCGAGGACTGGGAGCTCAACCTGGCCATCAACCTGACCGGGACCTTCAACGTGACCAAGGCGGTCTTCCCCGGCATGCGCGAGCGCCGCTGGGGCCGGATCGTCTGCATGGCGTCGATCGCCGGGCTGATGGGCGGGTTCGGCCAGACCGCGTATGCCACGACGAAGATGGGGCTGGTGGGCTTCGCCAAGTCGGTGGCCCTGGAGGGTGCCCGCCACGGCGTGACCTGTAACGTGATCGCGCCCGGGATCATCGGGCCGAACGCGAAGCTCTCCCCGATGTACGACCGCATGGTCAAGCGCGTCGCCATGCAGCGCGAAGGGGAGCCCGAGGATGTCGCCTGGGCCATCGCGTTCCTCTGCTCCGAGCGCGCGCGTTACATCACCGGGGCCGTGCTCACGGTGACCGGGGGCATGGACCTGTTCACCTTCTAAGGTGAGAGGCGAGCGAATCTAGCGCAGGGCGAGCCGCAGAATCTAAAGGAGGGCCGACCATGGCGACCGTGAAAGAGGTATTCGAGCAGATGCCGGGCCGCTTCCGTCCGGACAAGGCCGCCGGGAGCAACGCGGTGATCCAGTACGACATCAGCGGCGAGGGCGGAGGCACCTGGCACGCGATCATCAAGGACGGGGCATGCACCGTCAACCAGGGGCCAGGCACGAACCCGAACTTGACGCTCTCCATGTCGGCGCCGGACTGGCTCGACATGGTCTCCAACAAGCAGTCGGGCCAGATGCTCTTCATGTCGGGCAAACTCAAGCTGAAGGGCGACATGGGTCTGGCCATGAAGCTCGGGTCGATGTTCGCGATGCAATGAGTCCTGGATACTCGAGAAAGGAGTCGCTCAGGAATGGCTGACTGGGAGGAGGAGATCGAGCGCAACTTCCGCCGCATGAAGAACCTGGCGGCGATGATCGTGGATCCCCGCGAGCCCCGGACGGGGCAGACCCCGCGCCAGGAGATCCACCGGAAGAACAAGTCGCGGTTGTACCGGTACGAGTCCCTGCGCACGTTCCGCACGCCCGTCCTGTTCGTGCCCAACCTCGGCATCAGCCGGCCGTACATCTTCGACCTCCTGCCCGGGGGCAGCTTCATCGAGCACATGACCCGGCAGGGGTTCGACTTCTACCTGCTCGACTGGGGCGTCTTCGGCCCCGAGGACAACGGGCTCACGGTCGAGGACTGCGTCACCCGGATCCTGCCCCGCATGGCCGACAAGGTGCTGGAGTCGTCGGGCGCCCACGAGCTGAGCGTGCTCGGCTACTGCATGGGGGCACCGCTCTCGGCGGCGTTCATCGCCGCCTATCCCGAGGTGCCGGTGCGGAGCTTCATCAACATGGCGGGCCCCATCGACTTCTCCAAGGTCGGGCTCTTCGGGCTGTGGCTCGACAAGAAGTACTTCAACGTCGACCGGTTCGTGGACACGCTGGGGGCGATCCCGGCCGACATGGTCAAGGCCGGCTTCAAGCTGCTCAAGCCGACGATGGACCTCTCCATGAACCTCAACCTCTGGTGGAACCTCTGGAACGACAAGTACGTGGAAGGGTTCAGCGCGCTCAACCGGTGGGCCAACGAGTACGTGGCCTTCCCGGGCGAGTTCTTCCGCCAGTGGGTGCGCGACTTCTACCAGGAGAACAAGCTCTACCGCGGCGAGCTCCGGTTCGGGGGCCGGCCGGTGCGCCTGAGCGCCATCCGCTGTCCGGTCTTCGTCGTCGGCGCCACCGAGGACTACATCGCGCCGCCGGCCTGCGTCCGGGCGCTGATCGACGTCGTGTCCAGCCGTGACAAGGAGTACGTCGAGTTGCCCGGCGGGCACATCTCCCTCATCGCCGGCCGGGGCGCCGCGATGCATTGCTGGCCGAAGGTTTCCGGGTGGCTGGCGCCGCGATCGGACTGAAACGGGGCGGCGAAGCGCTTGGCGCGAGGCGTTTTCGGGACTACGATGGGAGTCAGAGATGGTTGACACGAGTCAGCAGCTGTTCGACCTGTGGAAGAAGCAGTTCGAGGACGGGGCCCAGGCCTGGGCGCGGCTCCTGAGGGAGTCCCCGACGGCGGCGCCAACCGACCCCACGACGTTCTGGCGCCCGGTGATCGAGCAGTGGGTGCAGGCGTGGGCGCGGGTCTTCGCGCAGACGCCGATCAGCCCCGACGCCACGAGCCAGTGGAAGCAGTTCCTGGATCAGTCGATCGACGCCTGGTCGCGCGCCATGGGCCAGGCCATGAACACCGACGCGTTCGCCCAGATGCTCGGCCGCTATCTCGACCAGTGGCTGGTCGCTTACGGGCCGGCCAAGAAGGCCACGGATCAGTCGCTGGAGGGGGCGCTGCAGACGTTCAACATCCCGTCGCGGGCCCAGCTCACGGCGGTGGCCCGCCAGATCGTGGAGCTGGACGAGCGCGTCGAGCGCCTCGAAGACGGCGTGAACGCGCTGCTCCGTCGGCTCGACGAGGTGGCCCGCGGGCTGGGGAGCCCACCGGTCGCGGCGGGCCCGAGGTCCCATGCATGATCGGTAAGACGATCGCGGAGCTGGCGCAGGGGGATTCCGCCGAGCTGGTCCGGCACGTCGACAGGGCCAACATCGGCGAGTTCGTGGACGCCGTCGGCGACTACAACCCGCTCCACAGCGACCCGCAGTTCGCGGCGTCGACGTCGTTCGGCGAGCCCATCGCCCCGGGCGTCTTCACGGCCGGCCTGATCTCCGCCGTCATCGGCACCGAGCTGCCGGGGCCGGGCTCGATTTATCTCTCGCAGAGCCTCAAGTTCGTGAAGCCCGTCCGGCCCGGGGACACGATCACGGTGCGGGTCGAGGTGCTGGAAGTGATCCCGAAGCGAAACCGCATCCGCCTCTCGACCGTCTGTCGCAACCAGCAGGGCGAGGAGGTGCTGGTGGGCGAGGCCTGGGTGATGCCGCCGAAGACGGCCGTCACCTACGAGCGCCCGCCCGAGACCTCGGCCGTCGGTCTGCTGGCGTTTCAGCCGTGGGCCTGGGCGGCCCGGACGATGGCCCTCTGGGGGGCGCTCAGCCTCTCGATGCTCACCGGCGGACTCGGCCGCCGCCGTCGCTGAGGCCGGCTACATCAGCAAGCCGCCGTTGATGGAGACCTCGGCGCCGGTGATGTAGTCGCCGTCGGCCGACACCATGTAAACGACGGCCCGCGCGACCTCCGCCGCCGTTGCGAACCGCTTGAGCGGGATCTGCTCGAGCAGCTTGTTGCGCACCTTGTCCGGAATGCCCGCCAGCATCTCGGTCTCCACGAAGCCCGGGGCCACGGCGTTGACCGTGATGCCCTTGCCGGCGAGCTCCTTGGCCAGCGACTTCGTGAAGGCGGCGACGCCGGCCTTGGAGGCGGCGTAGTTGGCCTGGCCGAAGTTGCCGATTTGGCCGATGACCGAGGTGATGTTCACCACCCGGCCGTAGCTCTGCCCGATCATCTGGTCGATGAAGACCTTGGTGCAGTTGAACACGCCGTCCAGGTTGATGCTGAGCACCTTCCGCCACGACGCGTGGTCCATCTTGACGAAGGTCTTGTCGGAGTTGACGCCGGCGTTGTTCACGAGGATGTCCAGGTGACCGAATTCCCGGAGCACGTCCTGGGCCATCCGGAAAGTGTCCGGGTAGTCGCTCACGTCGGCGCGGGCCAGGACCGCGCGGCGTCCCATCTTGCCGATGTTCTGCGCGACGTCCTGCGCCGCCGAGTCGCTCGAGACGTAGTTGACGGCGACGTCCGCTCCCTCCTCGGCCAGCGCCAGCGCGATGGCGCGTCCGATTCCACGGGAGCCCCCGGTCACGAGGGCAGTGCGGTCTTTGAGTTTCATGGAGGGTCCTCCCGGCCTGGAAAAACGCCAGTGTAACACCCCGTGTCTTGTCGTGCTTGACGCGGGGTGTTAGACTCCGCGCGACATCGGAGGAAGGGGCGTACGTGATCAAGCGGTACTCGAATCGCAAGCTGTACGACACGCAGGAGAGCCGGTACGTCACCCTCGACGAGATCGAGGAGATGATCCGCGCGGGCAAGGAGATCTCCGTGGTGGACGCGGCCACCGGCGAGGATCTGACGTCGGTGACGCTGGCCCAGATCATCCTCGAGAACGAGCGGCACCACCGCACCGCGCTCCCCGCGCCGTTCCTGCACCAGCTCATCAAGCACGGGGAGGCCTGGCAGGAGTTCGTGCAACGCTCCATGAAGTCGAGCCTGGAGGGCATCATCTCGAGCCAGCGGGAGATGGACCGGATCTTCCGCGAGTGGTCCACGCGCGCGGGGTGGGGCGGGCCCGCGAGCCGCCCGGAGCCCAAGCGCGAGGCCGAGCCCGAGGCGGATCGGCTTCGGGAAGAGGTGGCCGCGCTGCGGGAACGCCTGCGCTCGCTCGAGGAGCGGCTGGAAAAGCGGCGCGCCGAGAAGTAGCGGGAACGGCGACGGCCCGGCGCGGGCCGGGCCGTCATCACGCGCGACCGGAGACGGTCGCTCAGTTGCTGGCGTAGATCTCCTTCATCTTCGACACGGCGCCGGCGAGCGACTCCTGCATGCCCTTGCCCGCCTGCTCGGCGGTCGCCTGCAGGCGCTCGGCCGCGCGGGTCAGCACCTGCGCGTTCTCCTCGACCCGCCGGAAGGCCTGCTGGGCGCCGCTCACGCTCTCGGCCAGCGTCTTCTGGTACCACGCGGCCGGATCGCAGGAAGCCTCGCTCAAGCTCGCCTGCCAGCGGAGCGCCGTCGCCTGTCCCTCCTTCACGGCTTCGATGGCGTTGCGCGACAGCTCCGAGTAGAGCCGCATGCCCTCCTTGGCCGTGCCGGCGCCCAGCTCGACCAGGTCGCGCAGCACGCGCTGGTTGATCTCCGCCCAGACGGTCATCGTCTCGATCGCCTTGCCCGCGAACTGGCTGTACATCTCCTGGGCTCTAGCCTTGTCGTCCATCGTTTCCCCCTTCATGTCTTCTGTGGTTGAGTATCTGTCGGTCGGTGCGGAGCGTAACGCGCCGCGTTATCGCTGTCAAGCGATTTCGTGCGGCGCGTCAAAGCGGGCGTGGTATGTTCCCAAACCCCCCGATCCTGCTCGCTTTCCCGGGAGGTTGGCGATGGCTGACGACACGTTGGCGCGCATGTTCTGGAGCCAGGTCGAGCGCGGTGGCGACGGCCCGGCGCAGCAGTTCAAGCGGGCCGGGACCTGGGAGACCCTCAGCTGGCGGCAGGTGGGCGATGCCGTCAAGGAAGTAGCGCTGGGGCTGATCGCCCTGGGTCGCCGGCAGGGCGACGCCGTCGCGCTGCTCTCCGCAAGCCGCGCCGAGTGGGTGCAGGCGGACATGGCGATCTTCACGGCCGGCTGCGTGACCGTGCCCATCTACCCGAGCTACCCGCCCGATCTCATCGCCTACGTGGTGAACGACTCGCAAGCCCGGACGCTGATCGTGGAGGACCCGGGGCAGCTCGCCAAGGCGCTGGAGGCGCGGCCGAAGATGGAGGCGCTGGAGCAGATCGTCGTCATCTCGGGCTACGACGCGCCCCAGCCGCCGAAGATGGTGCTGACGTGGCAAGCGCTGCGCCGGCTCGGACGCGACAAGCAGGCGTCGCTCGGCTCGACGCTGGCCGAGCGCCTGGCCGCGACCAGGCCGGAGGACGTCGCCACCATCGTCTACACGTCGGGCACGACGGGGCCACCCAAGGGCGTGATGCAAACCCACGCCAACCACATCGCGGCGGTGACGGCGGCGGGCCAGACGACGCCGGTGGAGGAGGGCTGGGTGCACCTGCTGTTCCTGCCACTGGCCCACTCCTTCGCTCGGCTCGAGTCCTTCCTCGGCCCCTCCAAAGGCCTCACCACGGCCTTCGCCGAGAACCTCGACAAGGTCGGCGAGAACCTCCGGGAGGTGCGTCCGCACTTCATCTGCAGCGTGCCCCGCGTCTTCGAGAAGGTGTACGCCAAGATCCTCGCCGGTGTGCAGGCCGGCTCGCCGCTCAAGAAGCGGATCTTTCACTGGGCACTCGACGTGGGCGGCGAGGTGAGCCGCCGGCAGCAGCAGCATCGGCCCATTCCGTTCGGCCTGGCCCTCCAGCACCGGATCGCCCACAAGGTGGTCTTCTCCAAGCTGCACCAGGCGCTCGGCGGTCGGCTCCAGTGGGCGGTGTCGGGGGGCGCCCCGCTGTCGCGGGAGATCGCCGAGTTCTTCCACGCGGCCGGGATCCTGATCCTGGAAGGGTACGGCCTCACGGAGACGTGCCCCGTCCTGACCTTCAACCGGCTGAGCCACTTCAAGTTCGGGTCGGTCGGTCAGGCCCTGCCCGGCGTCGAGCTCAAGATCGCCCCGGACGGCGAGATCCTGGCCCGGGGCCCGAACATCGCCACGCGCGGATACTTCAAGCAGCCGGAGGCGACGCGGGAGGTGTTCGAGCCGACCGGCTGGTTCCACACCGGCGACATCGGCCATCTCGACGACGAGGGCTTCCTCTTCATCACCGACCGGAAGAAGGACCTGATCGTCACGGCCGGGGGCATGAACGTCGCGCCGCAGAACATCGAGAACCTCCTCAAGGGCGATCCGTTCGTCAGCCAGGCCATGGTCTACGGCGATCGGCGGCCGTATCCGGTGGCCCTGATCACCCTGAACCCAGAGGAGCTCGCGAAGCTCGCCCGGGAGCAGGGGATCCTGGCGGCGGATCCCGCCGTGCTCGTCAAGCATCCCAAGGTCGTCGAGCGTGTCGGCCGGATCGTCGAGGAGAAGAATTCGCAGCTTCAGTCCTACGCCAAGATCAAAAAGTTCGCCGTCATCCCGGGCGACTTCACCCAGGAGGGTGGGGAGTTGACGCCCACGCTCAAGGTGAAGCGCAAGGTCGTCACGCAGAAGTATCGCGACGTGCTGGAAGAGTTGTATCGGTGATCGACGGCGAGGCGCTTGATGTATTCAAATCGACACGCGCGCTTGGCAGCGTCGGCGGTGTATTGTCTGCAATGGGATGACGAACGACGAGTACCGGCGGCTGATTGAGTTTCTCGGGCGCCAGTTCACCGACGTGGACGCCCGCTTCGGGCAGGTGGACGCCCGCTTCGGGCGGGTGGACGCCCGCTTCGCGCAGGTCGACACCCGCTTCGGGCAGGTCGACGCACAGTTGACGCAGACGCGTCGGGAAATTCAAGAGGTCGCGGAGAACATCGACCAGAAGATCGAAGGACTGCGCGCGGAGGTCCGGGCCGGGTTCGAGGAGGTCAAGGGCGTGATTCGCGTCTCGTACTCGGATCTGGACCGCCGCGTACGCCGACTCGAAGAGGAGTGACTCCGCTCACCGGCAAGGTCGCCGTCGTCACCGGGGCCAGCCGCGGCCTGGGGCGGGCCATCGCGCAGGCCCTGGCCGAGGCCGGCGCTGACGTGGTGGTGGCGGCGCGGTCGAAGGCCGACCTCGAGGCGACGGCGCACCTGGTGGAGGAGAGCGGCCGGCGCGCGCTCGCCGTCCCCACCGACGTCACCAGCTTCCAGCAGGTCGAGGCCTTGATGGCCCGGGCCGTCGCCGCGCTCGGCCGGCTGGACGTCGTGGTGAACAATTCCGGCGTGGCCCACGTCATCCCCCTGGCGGAGACGCCGCCGGAAGAGTGGCGCCTGATGGTGGACGTGAACCTGACGGGCGTCTTCAACGGTTGTCGCGCGGCCGCCCCGCACCTCATCGGCCAGCGCTCGGGCAAGGTGATCAACCTCGCCTCGGTGATGGCCGCGGTCGGCCTGGCGGGCTACGCGAGCTACGCCGCCACCAAGGGCGGCGTCATCGCGTTCACTCGCGCGCTGGGCGTCGAGTGGGCCCGCCACAACATCCAGGTCAACGCCATCGCTCCGGGCTGGTTCGACACGGAGATGTCGGCGCCGGCCTGGCAGGACCCCAAGCTCGGCGAGCGCCTCGTCCGCGACATCCCGGCCCGGCGCATCGGCCGGCCGGAAGAGATCGGGCCGCTGGCCGTGTTCCTGGCCTCGCCCGCCTCCGACTTCATGACCGGGCAGACGATCTTCCTGGACGGCGGCCACTCGGCCGCCTGATCCCAGCCTTCGAGCTCTTTGCGAGATCATGGGCTCTAAGATGCTGATACTATGTGACTTCAATGCCTAAGCTTCGTTTGGCGCCCTACATATATATAGCCGGGACCAGGAGGGCAGAAGTTGATGCCTCTGCTCGTCCTCAAGTAGATTGGCGACCGTGAAAGCCGCCGTCTTGCACGGCCCGCGCGACCTGCGCGTAGAACCGGTGCTGGAGCCCCAGCCTGGTTCCGACGAGGTCGTGGTGCGCGTGGTGGCGGCGGGGCTCTGCGGGACCGACTACCGCATCTGGACCGGCTTCCGGGCCGTCACCTATCCCCGCATCATGGGCCACGAGTTCGTCGGCGTCGTGGACAGGGTGGGCCCTGACGTGACGCGGCTGAGCTCGGGCATGCGCGTGGTCGTCGAGCCGAACTATTCGTGCGGCCGCTGCCACCTCTGCCTGGAAGGCAACCGCAACCTCTGTCTGGAGCGGACGGCCGTCGGGATCGACGTCGACGGAGGCTTCGCCGAGTTGGTCCGCATGCCGTCGCGCTGCTGCTGGCCGGTGCCCGCGGGTCTCGCCGACGAGGACGTGCTGCTGACCGAGCCGCTGGCGGTCGTCACGCGCGCCATCAACCGCGGCGCGCCGCGCGCCGGGGAGACGGTGGCGTTGGTGGGCGGCGGCACGCTCGGGCTGCTGGCGCTCCAGGTGCTGAGGTCGCGGGGCGCGCGCGTCCTGGTCGTGGGCCGCTCGCCCGGGCGCTTCGAGCTGGCCCGCCAGCTCGGCGCCGAGGAAACCCACTCCGTCCGTGACGGCGGCCTCGAGGCGACCGCGCGCCGCTTCTCGGGCCGCGAGGGCGTGGACCTCGTCGTGGAGACCGCGGGGACTCCGGAGGCCGTCGAGCACGCGCTTGCGCTCGTACGGCCGGGCGGGCGGGTGGTGCTGACGGGGCTGCCGCACGCCGCCACTTCGGTGGCGTTCTTCTCGGTCGTCCGGCGCGAGATCACGATCATGGGCTCCATGATCTACCAGGACGAGTTCCCGGAGGCGTTGCGCCTGGTCCAGACGGGGCAGGTGAGCGCGCGCCCGCTCATCACCCACCGCTTCAGCCTCGACGCCATCGGCGAGGCCTTCGTGGCGCATCGCGACCCCACGTCCATCAAGGTCACCATCATCCCTCCGAGGGCCTGACATGTCGTACGCCGTCGTCAACCGCATCCGGGTGCATTACGAAGTCGCCGGACGCGGCGACCCGGTCCTCATGATCAACGGACTGTCGGCGCCCGCCGCCAACTGGGTGCTCCAGGTCAAGGCGCTGGCGCCGCACTTCCAGGTCATCACCTTCGACAACCGCGGCGTGGGCGAGACCGACCTGCCGCCGGAGCCCCTCTACACCACGGCTCAGATGGCCGACGACGCGGCGGCGCTCCTGGGCCATCTGAAGATCGCGCGGGCGCATGTGATCGGCGCCTCGATGGGCGGCACCATCGCCCAGGAGCTGGCGCTGCGCCACCCGCGGCTGGTGCGCTCCCTGGTGCTGGCCTGCACCTGGGCGGAGGCGGACCCGCGCTTCCTGCACACGATCGAGGCGTGGATCTCGCTGGCCTATCGCGTCCCTGTCGAGGAGCGGTACCGCTACGTGCTCTACCCGTGGATCTTCAGCCCGGAGTTCCTGGGAAAGAAGGAGAACGTGGAGACGACCTTCCAGCGCGCGCTGGCCTATCCGCACCAGACCAAGCCCGAGGCCATCGAGCGCCAGGCCCGCGGGATCCTCGAGTGGAACGGCACGCGCGTGACGCGGTTGGGCGCCATCAAGGCGCCGACCCTGGTCCTGGTCGGCAAGGACGACGTCCTCACGCCGCCGCCATTCTCGCGCGCGCTGGCCCGGCGCATCCCGCGCGCCCGGCTGGCCATCCTGCCCGGCGGCCACGGCTTCTTCATCGAGCAGGCGGACGCCTTCAACCGCGCCGTCCTGCGATTCCTCAGGGGTGTACGGTCGAAGTGAAGGCGCTATGCGCCCACGAAGCCCTCGACCGGCACCAGGCGCTTGGCCACCGGCTCGACGGCCAGGAACAGACTCTCCAGCGCCACCGCTCCCAGGAGGGCGGGGCCGCCCGGAGCGATAAAGCAGGGCGTCGTGACCTCGCGACCGCCAACGGCCAGGCGGACCTCGGCCACGGGCCACTCGTCCTTCTGGCCCCCGGCGATCACGACCGGCTGCGAGCGCTCGGGCCGGAGCCCCAAGCGCTCGGCGAGCGGGCGAGGCACCACGAGGAGCGTTGCCCCGGTGTCGACGAGCAGCTCGACCTGCTCGCTGCGTCCCTCGGGTCCCGCGAGGCGACCGGTCGCGCGGAAGAGTCCCATGGTCGAAGTCTCCGTCACGAGTCTAGAGACCCGCCGGTCCCGGGTCAATGTCGCGGCTCGTTCACAGTCGTCCCGGCGAGGCTCGACGCTGCTCGGAGCACGAGGCCGTCGTCGGGTAGACTGGGCATGCTCGCATGAACGCGCTCGTTCTCCGGGATATCGAAGGGTTGAAGCGGCACCTGGCGCCGCACCTCCGGCGTGCACGCAAGGCGATCGTGTTCGGATCCGTAGCCCGGGGTGAGGCCGACGAGTGGAGCGACTTGGACCTCGTGGTCATCGCCGAGACCGAGCGGCCCTTCCTCGAGCGCCACCGCGATTTCGCCGGCCTCTACGATGTCTGGCCCCGGCTGGATCTCCTCATCTACACCCCGGCTGAGGTCGAACAGATGCGGGCCGAGGAGAACCCGTTCATCGAGCACGTGCTGACGGAGGGGGTCGTGGTGCATGAAACAGCCGAAAGCTGAGGCGCAGCGCTGGCTCGCCCAGGCGCGAAGCGACCTGGCCTACGCCGAGCTGGGCGCTCGGGAAGGGTACCACGCCCAGGCGTGTTTCATGTGCCAGCAGGCAGCCGAAAAGGCGCTCAAGGGGCTGCGCGACCGTTTCCCGTTACTCAGCGGCCTGCGCGAGGCTGCTCAGCAGCTCGACCAGTACTACGTCCCGACCCGCTATCCGAACGGCCTTCCCGGAGGCGTCCCGGCGGGGCAGGCCGTCGGGCTCGCTCGGCGATTCCTCGAGGCTGCCGAAGGCCTGACTGCGTGAAGCTCGCCGGCAAGACGGCGATCGTCACCGGCTCCAGCAAGGGGATCGGGCTCGGCATCGCCCGCGCGTTCGCGCGC
>DASYUQ010000020.1 GCA_036001065.1 Candidatus Methylomirabilota bacterium | reverse complement strand
CGTCGAGCTTCACGGGCGTCTCCTTCCCCGGGGTGCCCCTCGAGAATACTCGACGCCCGGTGAGGCGTCTAGCGGCCGGCCGCCGCCTCGCCCCGCAGCGTCATGACCGTCGAGCTGGCCCGCGCCACCAGCCGCGTCTTGTCGTCGACGACGTCGCATTCGACGAGCCCGATCGTCCGGCCGCCCCGCACGACGCGACCCGTGGCGGTGAGTTTCCCCGTCCAGAAGGGCTTGAGGGCGTGAGCTCGGCGTTGTCGTGGGCGCGCTTGCGACGTGGGCCGCGCGCCACGTGCACCGCTCGAGCGCGCTCGTCCACGACGCCTGTGGTCACCCGGTGGAGATGAAGTACTTCTGCCGGCACTACGCCGGGCGGGTCGGCGGGAGCACCGTGCGCATCGCGCGCCGCCCGCGCGACGCGCCGCTAGGTCAGGCGCACCCTCCGGGGGAGCGCGTCGAGGACGGCGCGCGCCTCGCGGATGACGCTCTCGACCACCTCGCGCGCGCCCGGAAGGTCGTGGATCAGACCGACGCTCTGGCCGGCCATCATCGGGTAGTAATCGGCGTTGCCTTGCTTGAGCGCGGCGACGTAGACGTCGCTGGCGGCGGCCCGCTGGACGAGCGGCGGCAGAACCGGCGCCCCGGACGTCGTGTAGTCTCGGGTGAACGTGTTGGCGAGCGCCCGTGCCCAGAGGCCGGTGAGGACGTCCGTCACGGTGGTCGCGCCGCTCTCGCTCTCGAGCACGCGCTTCTTGTACAGCTCGGGCGCCATCGACTCGCGCGTCGCCACGAAGCGCGTGCCCAGCAGCACGCCGCTCGCTCCGAGGGCGAGCGCCGCGACCAAGCCCCGGCCGTCGGCAATGCCGCCCGCCGCCACGACGGGCACCGGCACCGCGTCGACGACCTGGGGGAGCAGGGCGATGATACCCACGCTCGTCGCCTCGGGCGACGCGGGCTTGCCGTCCAGCGAGCGGTGACCGCCGGCCTCGCTGCCCTGAGCGACGATCATGTCGGCACCGTCCGCCGCCGCGGCGCGGGCGTCCTCCACGGTCGCGACCATGGCCATGACCTTGATGCCGCGCCGATGGCATTGCTCGACAAGCTCGCGCTCGAGCGAGCCGAGGGCCGCCGAGAACACCGGCGGCCGCTCGTCGAGGATGACCGCGATCGCGGCGCCTACAAGGTCGGGCGCCCGACCTGGGCGCGCCGCCGTCGGGGGAATGCCCAGCCGCTCGCGAAAACGACCGAGCATCGCCTGGGCGCCGCGCAGCGTCTCCTCGGGCACGCTGCCAGGATCGATCGGCGGCCGGAGTGCCTTGTGTAGCCAGAGGTTCACCCCGAAGGGGCGGTCGGTCAGCTCGCGCACGTGGCGGATCATCTTCCGTAGGTCGTCGGGCGGGACGTTGAGCCCGGCGAGAATGCCGAGACCGCCTGCGCGGCAGACCTCGGCCACCAACTCCGGCCCGGCGACGCCACCCATGCCGGACTGGACGATCGGGTACTCGATGCCGAGGAGATCGCACAGCTGGGTCCTGAACGCGCTCATGCCGGGCCGCCTCCGAACTCGCGAATCGCTTGCTCCCGCAGCTTGCCGCGCTGGACCTTGTCGCCGTGCGGGCCCGGCGTGCGCGGTACGTCCTCGACGAACCGGATCCAGAGAGGGATCTTGTACGAGGCGATCTTGCCGCGACAGAACGCGCGGAGCGCCTCCTCGGTGAGACGCACGCCCTCGCCCGCGATCACATAGGCCACGGGCGCCTCGTTGAGCTTCGGATCGGGAACGCCCACGACGAACGCTTGCCGTACGTCCGGGTGCGACATGAGGAACGCCTCGATCTCACCGGGCGCGACCATGAAGTGACTGATGCGGAGCGTCTCGCGGAGCCGGCCCTTGAAGATCGTGTGCCCTTGGCCGTCCTGGATGCCGAGGTCGCCGGAGCAGAACCAGCCATCTGGCGTGAAGGCGGCCGCAGTCTCTTCCGGTTTCTTGTAATAACCGCGCGTGACGCGCTCGCCCCTGAACCGCAGTTCCCCCTCCTCGCCGGGTTTGCAGATCGCGCCCGTCTCAGGATGGACGACGCGCACCTCGAGGCCAGGCGCCGGGTGGACGCCCGGGAGCTTCCGGAGCTCGAGCGGCTCGTCGAGGTGGTGGTAGAGCGCCATCGCATTCACCTCGGTCATGCCGTAGGGCTCGTAGCCATGCCTGACGCCGATCTTCCCGACCCACGCCTCGAAGAGGCCGCGCCCGCCGCCGCCGGTCGAGCCGAGCCCGCCCGTGCGGAGCGACGAGCGGTCGTAGCGCTCGAGGTCTGGATGGTCGAGCACAGCCTTCACCATCACGTCCACCGCGTTCCAGACGGTGCAGCGCTCGCGCTCGATGAGCTGGAGCGCGCGGAGCGGATCGAACACGTCCATGAGGACGAGGGAGGCGCCGTGGCTCCACGTCGTGAGCGGGATGTTGACGCCGCCCCAGGTGCCAGCCGCGGGGAGGGCGTGGAGAACTCGATCGTGGGGCGTCATGCGCAACACGTCGCCGATGGTCCAGCCGTGAGGGACGCAATTGCGATGCGTGATCATCGCCCCTTTCGGAAACGACGTCGTCCCTGAGGTGTAGAGGATCGTGAAGACGTCGTCCGGCCTCGGTGTCGGGGCCGGGGGCTGCAGGGGGCTCCCGTCGCTCGGAACGACACTCGCGCGAGAGCCCCTCGCAGCCCCCGACCCAGCGCCGAGGTCGACGACGTCCGCGAGGCGATGGCAGCCGGGGTAGGGGTCGTCGGCGTCCACGATGACGTGGCGGAGCTCGGGAAATCTCGCGCTCGTGAGTTCGCCGGGGACCGACGCGGGCAGCTCGGGTAGCACCTCATGGAGCGTCTCGAAGTAATCGATGCCGCCGAGGTGGTCGGTGACGAGGAGCGCCTTCGCCTCCGACTGGCCGAGGATGTACCCGAGCTCGTGCGCCTTGTAGCGCGGGTTGAGCGCGACGACGACGGCGCCGAGACGCGCGCACGCGTACTGGGCGAAGAACCACTCGGGCCGGTTCGGGAGCCAAATCGCGACGTTCTCGCCGTGGCGGATGCCGAGGGCTGCGAGGCCACGGGCGAGCCGGTCCACGCGCTCGCGGAACTCGGCGAACGAGACGCGCGCCTCGCCGAACACCATTGCCTCGCGCGATCCATACCGTGTTGCGACGGCGTCGAGCATGGCGGCGGCGGTGGTGTCCGCGAACGGGTTGGCGACCACGGTCGGCTACTCGAGGCGGAAGAGCGCGACCGCGTTCCGGTACCCCACGCGCGCCGCCACGTCCGGCGTGAGCTCCCCGAGGACGCGGCGCGTCCACGTGAAGAGCCGGTCGAGCATCGCCGGCTCGAGGAGCCGCGGCGCCCACACGTCGACGCCCATCAGGAAGCGGTCCGGCATCTTCTCGATCAGCGCCTTCCACGCAGGATCGAGTGGCCCGTTCTCGGATGCGAGCGAGGGCTTGCGCAGGAAGTGCATCCCGGAGAGGTCGACCATGAGGTTCGGGTTGCGCGCGAGCAGCCCCTCCACGAGCGCGGGCGGGCCCTCGCCGGCGTGGGCGAGGACGAGCCTCGCCTTCCGGTGCGCCGCGAGTGCCTGATCGAGTGCGGCGGCGGCAGCGGCGGTCAGCTCGTAGTGAATGACCACAGGCACGCCGTGCTGGGCGGCGAAGTCGAGAACCTTCCCGAACGCGGCGTCGTTGGGATCGCGCTCGATGTTCCGACGCCCGAGCTGTCTCAGGTGCACCTCGCCGAGGACGCGCGGCCGGCGGCGGTCGAGATCGTGACCGAGCCGCTGCGCCGCGACATCGGAGGTCGGGTCGGGCACAGGAAGCCCCGCGATCACGCGGTCGGGGTACTTGCGGGCCGCGGCGGCGATCCAGTCCGCGTCGTCCTTCTGTACGCCGCCGACGCCGAGCAGCACCACTCTGGTGACGTTGTGCCGCTTCATCGCCTCCACGTAGGCGTCGATCGCCCCGGCGTTCGACAGGTGCGAGTGCGCATCGATCAGCGGTCCCGCGTACTCGGCTCCGGCGACGGCGACCGTCACCGACCCCGCGACGACGAGGCCGGCGAGCGCAAGCGCGATGGCGATCGTGCGCGCCGAGCTAGATGACGCCGGCACGCTTCAGCTCGTCGAGCTCGGCGTCGCTGAGCCCGAGCGACGCGTAGACGTCACGGTTGTGGGCGCCGAGCGACGGCCCTGCCCAGCGGACCGAGGCGGGCGTGTCGGCGAGGCGGGGCGTGGGCGCCGTCATGCGCACGGTGCCGAGATCGGGATCGGGGACGTCCATGAAGATGCCGCGCGCGACCACATGCGGGTCCTCGGTGATGTCCGCGATGTCGTAGACGGGCGCCGCCGTGAGGTCCATCGTTTCGAACAGGTGGAGCATCTCGTCGAGCGTGCGTGCACCGATCGCGCGCGCGAGGGCCGCGTCCACGAGGTCGTTGTGGGCGACCCGCGCGTCGTTGGTCACAAACCTGGGGTCCTTCATGAGGTCGCCGAGGCCGAGTCCGTCGAAGAGTGCCCTCGCCGACGCGGGCGTCGAGGCCGAGAGGGCGATCCACTCACCGTCGCGCGTCCGGTAGGTGCCGCGTGGGCTGGCGTTGTCGGACTGGTTGCCGTGGCGCGCCCGGATCTTGCCGTCGAGCGCGTACTCGGCGGCGGCGGGTCCGAGGACGGAGAGCAGCGGCTCGTAGAGCGAGATGTCGATCACCTGACCGCGGCCCCCGATCGCATCGCGGTGGCGCAGCGCCGCGAGTACCGCCGCTGCCCCCGCCAGCGCGGCGACCATGTCGGCCATCGGGAACGAGGGAAGCGTCGGCGGCCCGTCCGCCGGCCCGGTCGCCGCGGCGAAGCCGCTCATCGCTTCCACCATCGTGCCGAAGCCCGGCCGGTCGCGGTAGGGGCCGTCCTGCCCCCACCCCGACACGCGTGCAAGAACCAACCGCGGATTTTCGGCGGAGAGGACGTCCCAGCCGAGCCCCCATTTTTCGAGCGTGCCCGGGACAAAGTTCTCGATGAGGACGTCGGCGTCCCTCACGAGCCGCCTGAGCAGCGCCTGGCCGCGCGGATGGGCGAGATTGAGGGTGACCGAGCGCTTGCCGCGCGCGTAGACCTTCCACCAGAGCTGGCCCCGCTCCTTGAGCCAGGTGCGGAGGGGATCGCCCCCGCGCGGGTTTTCCACCTTGATCACGTCGGCGCCGTGGTCGGCCAGCACCGTCGACAGCACGCCCCCGGCGATCAGGCGAGAGCAGTCGATGACGCGCAGTCCCTGGAGCGCTCGGGGGACCGGCGACCGCGGGTCGGCCATCATTTCGGCGCCTTCTTGAAGTGGAGCGCGAGGGCTTCCGTGACCCGGGCCAGCGCTTCCTTTTCCGTCCGGCCCGTGACGCTCACGTGGTAAGCGACGGCCGTCGCCACCCACTCGCCGGTCTCGTTCTGGTAGACCTCGACCTCGAACTGCACGCCCGCCAGATTACCTCAGATTCCCGCCGTGGGGGTCTCAGTGAGCCTGGCGGATCTGTGGGTGGCCGGCGGCGGCCTCGGCGATCGTGTGATCGTTCTCGGCGGGCACGGCCCCGCTGACACCCACGGCGCCCACGATCCGACTGTTCTCGACGATCGGCACGCCGCCCTTGCCGAAGACGAATTGCGAGGCGCCGAGCGTGGCCACGTTGTCGGCAAAGAGCATGCGCTTGGTGAACCGCTCCTCCAGATCGAGCGTGCTCGCCTGGAAGGCGGCCGCCGCATTGGCTTTGGCGCGGGCGATCTCGGGTGTCACCCAGAGCGCCTCGTCCATGCGGTCACAGGCCACGAGGTGCCCCGCGTCGTCCACGACGGCGATGGCGACCTTGAAGCCCAACTCGCGGGACTTGGTCAGACCCCGCTCGATGCACTCGTGGGCCTGCTTGAGCGTGAGAGCCATGTAACCCTCAGCCTCCCAGGGTGATCCAGACCTCCCCCGCGTCGACGCGGACGGGATAGCTGGGCACGCGCGCGTTGCGGCCCGGCATCAGGCACTGGCCCGTTCGGACGTCGTACATCCATCCGTGCCACGGGCACGCCAGCCGCGTGCCGCTGAGCCGGCCCTGGCTGAGCGGCCCGCCCTGGTGAGCGCAGGTGTCGCCGCACGCGTAGACGGTGTCGCCCACGCGGGCCAGGACGATGCGCACGTCGTTGAGGTCGACGCGCTTGAGCTGACCGGCCGGGAGCTCGTCCAGGCGGGCCACGCGGACTTCACCCACTCACGGGTCTTCTTTGAGGATCGCTCACGGGTCATCTTTGAGGACATGGGCGCGGTAGAGCCCGGTCATGTACTGCCAGCGCATCTCCGTCGCCTGGCGGACCGCCTCGATCGCCCGCTGCCGCATCTCGGGCGTCGTCGAGTACGTCTCGACGATCTCGTAGCCGCGCTCGCCATGCACCTCGTCGGCCTCGATGTGGACGGCGAAGAACTCGATCTCGTGATCCGTGAAGCCATAGAGCGGCTTGAGGGGCGGCAGGTTGCGGCGGTAGATGCCGGGGACCTGCGACTCCAGTCCGACCAGGAGCCCGGCGGCGGCTTCGTAGAAGGGCCGGTGGGCCATCTCGTAGCACCACGCGGTCAGGGCCCGGGTGGTGGGAAGCTGGACCGTACGCTCGACCTCGGCGCGGCTCACGCCGCAGGCCTCGGCGAAGCGGATGAGCAGATCCACGTGCTTGGTGCCCGACTCCTCCTCGATGATGTTCTCCAGCAGGAAATCCCGGGCGTCACTGTAGGGACACTCGGCGTACACCGCGGCGCACCAGCGGGGGAACTGCGAGACGTACTGGTAGTGCTGCGCCGCCCAGGCCCCGAGCTGGGCGCGCGTCAGCTCGCCCTTGACCCACTTCTCGGTGAAGGGGTTCAGGCGGCTGTGCTTGGCGTTGACGGCGGCTTCGAGCTGTCGGCGGAACTCGCTGTGCTCAGCCATGGCGCCTCTCCCTTCGGGGGCCTGTCAAGCGGGGCGGACGACGTCGCCGATACGGATGATCCCTTCGTTGAGGATCTGGGCGCGCAACCCACCACGGTGGATCAGACCGCTCATGAGGCGGGGGCGCCCCACCAGGTCCTCGAGGTGCCGGCAGGGCTCGCAGAGCCGCGTCCCCCGCATCTGCACCGATCCGACCCAGAACGTCTTGCCGACCAGATGATTGAGCGGCACGCCGGCCGTCGCGATGTTGCGCCGCGTCTCGCCCGCGGTGACGTTGATCCCGAGGCGCTCGCCAGCGGCGTTGACGAGACCGTGCCACAAAGCCTCGATCGTCTCCATCTCGATCAGCGTGACCTCGCGCCCGCCGACGCTGGGCCAGTCGGAGTAGTGCCCGCGCCCCAGGAAGTAGCGGTCGCCCTCGAGGCCCCGACCGGGCACGGCCCGCACCTCCTTGACGACCTCCAGCGGCGTGCCGGCCTCTTTGCCGATGTGAAGGGAGACGACGTTGCCCTGCCACATGCGCACATCATAAGGTATGATCCGGCCTGCCGTACACCGGGCTCATCGACGGTCACGTCTCGGTGGACATGCTGACCGGGCGGCTCGGGCCCCGCGGCCAGCACCTGGTCATCGCGGTGAACGCGGTGGTGACGGCCGTGCTCCTGGGCGTCATCACCGTGGAGATGGCGGTGCTGGCCCGCGAGTACGACGCGATCGACCGGACGACCATCACCGCACGGATCCCCATCCTTCCCTTCCTGGTGCCGGTGGCCGGCGCCGCCGCGCTGGCCACGCTGGCCTCGCTGGTTCAGGCGGCGGGCGCCGCCGTCCGCGCGCTCCGTCCCGGCCTGCCGCCGCTGCCCGCGCCGCCCCGCTCGAGGGCATGAACTCCAGCCTGATTCGCTGGCTTCGAGCGCGGGCTGTGCCCGCGCAACCGGTTCTGGGGGAGGTCTCGGAGGGGGCCGTAACGTCCGCCCCCTCCGACGATCGTAGCCCCCCTCCCAGGAAATGCACGAACTGCTGATCTCCGCGCTCGGCTTCGCGCTGATGATGGTGCTGATCCTCGCGCGCGTGCCGATCGCCGCGGCCATGGCCATCGTCGGCGTGTTGGGCAGCGCGGCGCTCGCGGGCTGGTCGGCGGCGCTGGCCACGCTCAAGCAGGGGCCGTTCGAGCGCGCCACCTCCTATACGCTGGTGGTCGTCCCGCTCTTCGTCCTGATGGGTTACCTGGCCGCCCAGGCCGGGCTCAGCCAGAACCTGTTTCGCGCCGCCAACGTCTGGCTCGGCCACTGGCGCGGGGGGCTGGCCATGGCCACGGTCGGCGCCTGCGCAGGCTTCGCCGCCATCTGCGGCTCATCGGTCGCGACGGGGGCGGCGATGTGCACGGTCGCGCTGCCCGAGATGCGGCGCTACCGGTACGCCGACAGTCTCTCTACCGGCTCGATCGCGGCCGGGGCGACGCTGGGCATCATGATCCCGCCCAGCATCATCTTCGTCCTCTACGGGATCCTCACCGAGCAGTCCATCGGCAAGCTCCTGATGGCCGGCGTCCTGCCCGGTCTGGTGGAGACGGTGCTGTTCATCATCGCCATCGCCATCGTGGCGGCGGTCTGGCCCACCCTCGGCGCCGCCGGGCCGCGGGCCACCTGGCGGGAGCGCCTGCGCGCCGTCCGCGACGTCTGGGAAGTCGTCGTCCTCTTCCTCATCGTCATCGGCGGGATCTATCTCGGCCTGGCCACGCCGGCGGAGTCGGCGGCCTTCGGCGTGGTGGGCGCCCTCGCCTTCGGCGTGCTCAGGCGCACGCT
The DNA here is from genome assembly GCA_036001065.1 of Candidatus Methylomirabilota bacterium. NCBI lineage: Bacteria > Methylomirabilota (SeqCode) > Candidatus Methylomirabilota bacterium. The sequence goes on along the minus strand of DASYUQ010000020.1, from coordinate 8,684 downwards.
GGGCTGGCGGAAGCTGCTCACCGCGCTCGACGAGACCGTCCGGACGACGGCGATGGTCTTCTTCATCGTGATCGGCGCCGACCTCTTCAACTACTTCATGGCGCTCTCTCAGATGCCGATGCGCCTGGCCGCCTGGCTGGCGCACCTGCAGGTGGCCCCGGTGGTCGTGCTGTGGACGATCATCGTGACGTACGTCATCCTGGGCGCGCTGATGGACGAGCTGGCGATGATTTTACTGACGGTGCCCATCTTCTTCCCGGTCGTCACCGGCGTCGGCTACGATCCGATCTGGTTCGGCGTCGTCATCGTGGTGGTGGTGCAGATCGGGCTGATCGCCCCGCCCATCGGCCTCAACGTGTTCGTCATCGGCGGCATGGCCCGCGACGTGCCCCTGGCCACCATCTACCGGGGCATCATGCCCTTCCTGGCGACGCAGATCGTCCTGCTCGCGCTGCTGACGCTCTGGCCCCCGCTGGCGCTGCTGCTGCCGAGCACCATGCGGTAGGAGGATGGTCACGGCCGGTGGCCCCGGTTTGGCTCCCGGAGTGGCCTCACTCGGGTAGAGGACGGGCAGGCTCCCAGGGGTACACGATCCAGGCGTCCGTTTCCTCGGCGTAGTAGTCGGGGCCGTCGCCGGGGAAGCGGTTGCGGCGCGGCTTGTAGTGCAGCACGCACACGTCCACGCGGGCACCCGCCTTGCGCAGGCGGTCGCGCAGCGCCACGATCGTGCTGCCGCTGTCCCACACGTCGTCGACGACGAGGATGCGGCGCCCGGCCACCTGCTGCGCCTCGGGAAACTGGACGAAGACCGGCTCGGGCAGCGCGCGCTGCTCGCCGTCGTAGAGCATCACCGCCGCGAAGAGGATGTTGCGGATGTTGGCGCGCTCGCTGATGAGGCAGGCCGGCACCATCCCACCCCGGGCGACGACGAGGATGTTGTCGTAGCCGCGGGGCAGCGCCTCGAGCAGCCTGCCTACCAGGCGCTCGACGTCGCTCCAGGAGACGTGGTGCTTCGTGGGCTCCGCGCTCACGCGTATCGCCAGCAGACGTAGCGTTCCGGCGCGATGCGGATCAGGGTGCCGGCCTCCCGGCTGAGCCCCATCGCGCGGTACTGGGGATACTTGGCGAGGAGCAGATCGATCCCGCGCGCGTAGTCGGCGCCACCGGTCAGGATCTCGGCGCGCCCCGCCACGATCACGTGGCAGAGCCGGGTCCACTCCTCGTCGTACTGGTCCACCACCAGCGCGACCGCGGGGTTCTCGGCGATGTTGCGGAGGCGCCGCAGCGCGCGGGTGCGCTTGGGCTTGGCGTCAATCGCCGAGTAGACGTGCTGCCCGTCGAACGCATAGCAGACCGGCACCACCAGCGGCCGCGCCGCGCGGTCCGCCGTCCCCAGCCGGGCCACCCGCGCCTGATGCAGCAGCTCGAGGGCCCAGCCGGGTGGGGCGTCGCTCACCGGATCAGCTTCGCGTACTGGTCGAGGAGCGGCAGGATCTTGTCGCGCCCCTCGGGGGGTAGCCGGAAAAGGGCGCGCGTAATGCCGGCCGACCGGTAGGTGTCGAGCGTCTTGTCGTCCGGCTTGGCCCCGAAGACCGAGACCGAGATCGTCTTCATGTCGCGCCCGGCCCTGGCCGCGCGCGCCTTGAGGTCGGCCAGCCCGGGCAGGATGGCCTGCTCGCTGCGACCGCGCGGGAACCAGCCGTCGCAGAAGTCGACGACACGCTGGAGGGTATGGCCGCTCTCGCCGCCCAGCAGGACCGGCGGATGCGGCTTCTGCGCGGGCTTGGGCCAGCACCAGATCGGGTCGAAGTTGACGAGTTCGCCGTGGAACTCCGCCACGTCCTTCGTCCAGATCTCCTTCATGGCCAGCACCTGCTCGCGCAGCCGCTTGAAACGCGTCTTGAAGACGGTGCCGTGGTGCTCCATCTCCTCGGCGTTCCAGCCGCCGCCGATGCCGAAGAGGACGCGGCCGCCCGACAGGAGGTCGAGGCTGGCCACGGACTTGGCGGTGCTGATCGTGTCGCGCTCGATGATGAGACAGATGCCGGTGCCCACCCGCAGCCGCTTGGTGGCTGCCGCGGCGGCCATCAGCGTGACGAACGGATCGAGCGTGTACTTGTACTCCTCGGGAAGCTGGGCGCTGCCCGCGAACGGGCTGCGGCGGCTGGTGGGGATGTGGGTGTGCTCGGGCACGAAGAGCGACTCGAAGCCGCGCTCCTCGGCGGCTCGGGCCAGCTCGTCGATGCGGATGGCGTACTCGGTGGCGAAGATGCAGAGTCCGATGTGCATGCGTCCCTCCTAGGGCTGGGGTGAGAGCGAGAAGTGGGTGTGGGTGGCCAGCCAGCGGCCGCCGCGCCGCTCGAAAAGGATGGTCAGCCGGCCGGGGCGGGGAACAGTCGTGCCGTCCGGGCTCATGCCGAGCGAGTCCCAGCGCGCGGCGATCCAGCCGTGGTCGCCGACGATGGCGCCGCGCGCCTCGTCTACGCGAACGGTGAAGTCGCGGATGCGCGGCCACACCGGCCGCCACTGATTCTCGGCGACTTTATCCACGCCCTCGACCATCTCGGCCCGGGTGCCGAAGGCCAGCAGCTCGGGGGCGCAGAGCGCCCGGCCCCCGGCGAAGTCCCGCGCGCGCACGCGCGCCTGCCACTGGTACAGCCACGCGCGGAGCGGCGCCAGATCGTCGGCGCCCGCGGCGGGCAGCTCGTTGGAGATCTCGATCAGGTTGCCGTCAGGGTCGCGCAGATAGATCGACTGGATGGGCCCGCGGGCGCCCGTGCGCCCCACCGGGCCCTCCTCCACGGCCACGCCGCAGGCCTGGAGGTGGGCGGTCCACCGAGCCAGCGGCTCGTCGGTCAACAGGCAGAGGTCGGCCGACCCCGGCGTGGGCCGCGCCGCCACGAGGTTGAAGCCCCGCCCCACGGGATGGAGGTTGATCTTCTGGTCGCCGAAGCGCAGCGCCGTCCGGCCCTGACCAAACGTAACGACCTCCATGCCCAGGACGCGCCGGTAGAACTCGGCGGTGGCAGCGAGGTCGCGCACGGTGAGGACGAAGTGGTCGAGCCGGTCGATCTTCAGACGAAGACGCTCTCGGGCAGGAAAGCCGAGACGATCCAGTTGGGGGCGTCGATGATCTCGCTGATCTTCAGATCGACGGCGACGCTGGCCAGCACGTAGGCCTCCTCGCGCGAGAGGCCGCGTTGCTCCTCGAGGTGGTCGATCATGTAGCGGATCGCCTGGTGGGCGGCTCTGAAGAGATCTCGTAGTGGACCCGGCTCGCGTCGAGATGGTGCGTGCGGGCCATCGCGGTCAGGGCAGATCGTGCGGGTGGCGGTACGCGCCGTCCACCGACCAGGCGCCCGGTCCCGTGAACACGATCGCCACCGTCGTCACCAGCACCAGGAGCGCGAACTCGTAGCCCCCGACCGCCGCCCGTCCCGACGTGCCGTCCATGACGGCGTGCATGAAGAAGCCCTGCGGCCAGTGCAGCAGGAAGACCGCCGCCGCCATGATCGGCACCTGGGCCAGCGCCGCCACGGTCGTCCAAAATCCAATGATGAGGGCGAGCCCGCCGAGGAAGTGGGCGCCGAACAGGTACCAGGTGAGCAGGCCCGAGAGCTCCTCGGGGTTGCCGATGCGGGTCATCAGATCCCTGGTGCGCTCGAGCCCCAGGACGGCCGCCGCGTAGTAACCGTGCATGACGAAAATGATGCCCAGCATGATGCGCAGGAGCGCCAGGCCCCACGCGCGCCGGTCGTTCATATCACGCCAGGTCGTTCCACACGACCATGCCGGTACCGGTGCGCCAGGCGAGGGCCGGCATGTACGCGAGCACGTCGGCCGGGCCCCGCGTGAAGGCCAGGGCCACGATCCACGCGTTGAGCTCGGCGGTGCCCCCCGAACCCGCTTCCTCCATGCGCTCCAGCGTGCACTCGCGCAGGAGCGCTCCGTGGTCGCCCTTCTTGAGCATGTCGAGGAACCACTGGTCGAACTCCTCGTCGACCCAGAAGTAGCGCGGGCCGCCGGGCTCGTGGGAGAGGCCGCCGGTGCCGATGACGGCGATGCGCTCGGGGCCGGGATAGGCTTGGAGCATGTCGCGCACCGCGGTGCCGACCTGATACGCGCGCTCGGGCGTGGGGATGGGCGGCACCGTGCAGTTCATCGTCACCGGGACCAGCGGGAACCGCCCCTGGGGGTTCAGGTAGTGCATGGGCACCGAGATCCCGTCGTCGAACTGCATGGTCCTCAGATACGCGAGCGCGAGTCGCCGGCGCGCGCCTTCGTTGACGATGTAGCGCGCCAGCGCCGGGTGGCCGGGAATGCGGTACTTGCCGAGCGCCAGCCACTCGTCGTACCAGTCGGCGGGACCGACGTGCTCCTCGCCGATGCCCACGGTGAACTCGGGCGTGTTGTTGATGGGCCAGTTGAGCAGGTGGTCGTTGCTGAAGGCGATGACGACGTCCGGCCGCGCCGCCTCTAGCCGCTGACTCATCTCGGCCAGCGCGCGCAGCGCCGTCTTCTGCTGCTCCTCCGGCGCCCGATCGAACCATCCGGTGAGGCCGGGCGAGTGGGTGAGGGCCATGGCGGCGACGATCCGCGCCATGCCCTAGCTCCGCGCCCGCCGCTCGAGCCGCTCGGCCAGCGCGAACGCCTTCGCCGTCTCCTCGGGGAAGGCGCGCTGGTAGGCCTCGAGCACGGGGTGATTGTTGGTGTTCAGCGACGCGCCGTAGAACAGTCTCAGGATTTGCGGAATGAGGTACTGGTGGACGCCCATCTCGTTGAGTCGCCGCACGTCCTTGTCCCGGAGCGCCTCGTACTCCGGGCGGCTCAGCCCGAACTCCCGGCCCAGCCCCTCGAGGTCGGTCGTCCAGCGCTCGCGCAGCCGGGCGTCGCGGCGCACGTAGAAGATCATCTCGTTGATCGGCAGCGTCTTGTCGCAGCGCTCCACGTTACCCATGCGGACCTCCTTGGGACCGGTAGGGGGTCCAGCGGCGGCCATAGTGTACCCGATTTGCGGGCCCCCCTTGACTTCGTCGGGCTTTGGTCAGACAGTGGCCCGCACCAATGTTCAGCTCCGTCCGCACGCCACGCGTCTACGAGCACATCGTCCGGCAGGTCGAGCGCGCCATCTTCGAGGGACGCCTGCGCACCGGCGATCGGCTGCCGCCGGAGCGCGAGCTGGTCCGCCAGTTCCGCGCCAGCCGCGTCGCCGTGCGGGAGGCGTTGCGCACGCTCGAGCACCGCGGCCTCATCGCGGTGCGCCACGGCTCCAGCGGCGGCCATTTCGTGCGTCACGTCGATACCGGGCTCCTCCGCCGCGACTTCGCCACGCTGCTGCGGCTGGCGCGGGTGTCGGTGGCCCACCTCCTGGAGACGCGTCTGCTGATCGAGCCGGAGGTCGCGCGGCTGGCCGCCGACCGCGCCACCGACGTCGATCTCAAGGCGCTGGGCACCGCGCTGGACGAGCGCGCCGCGCTGATGGCGGGGGGCGGCCCTCCGCGCCCGCTCGACATCGGCTTCCACCGCCTGGTGGCGGCGGCCGCGAGGAACCCGGTGCACGCCGTGCTGACGGACGCCCTCATGGATCTCGAGGCGGAGGTGGTGGGGTCGCGGATCGAGCTGACGGCGGAGGACCAGGCCGTGGTCGGCGCCGCCCACGGCGAGATCCTCGAAGCGATCGCCGCGCGCGAGGGCGAACGCGCCCGCGTCGCGATGCAGGGCCACATCGTGGACGTGCAGCGGCGGCTGCGTCGGGACGTGCGAGACGCCTCCTGAGCCGTGAAGATCCGGGCGTTCCGCGGCTACCGCTACGGCCTCGGGCAGCAGCGCGATTTCTCCAAGGTGGCGGCGCCTCCCTACGACCAGATCAGCCCCCAGACGCAGGAGCAGCTCCTCGCGCTCAGCCCTCATAACATCGTCCGCGTCACGCTTCCCAGAGAGGAGCCGGGAGCCGACAAGTATCGGGGAGCGCGCCACGTGCTCGAGGGCTGGCTGGCCGACGGCGTCTGGGCCAGGGAGGAGCGGGCCGCGATCTATCCCTACCATCAGACCTATGCGGTCGGCGGCGTCCCGGTGACCCGCGCCGGGTTCGTCGCCCTGGGCGAGGTCAGCGACTACGCCCAGGGCGTCGTGCGCCCCCACGAGCGGACGCACGCCGGCCCCAAGCAGGATCGGATGCGGCTGTTGGAGGCGACGGGCGCCGACGTCGGTCTGCTCTTCATGCTGGTCAGCGATCCGGACCGCGCGCTGCTGGAGGCGGTGAGGCCGACGGGCGAACCGATCGCCGAGGCGCGCGACCTGAAGGGTGAGCTGCACCGGCTGTGGCGCATCACCGACGGGGCCACCATCGCCCGGGTGAAGGCCCTCATGGCGCCCAAGTCGGTGATCATCGCCGACGGGCACCATCGCTACGAGACGGCCGTCGAGTACGGGCGCCGCCATTCGGGCGCGCGCGACAAGCTCATGGCCTTCTGCACCCTGGAGGCGCCGGGGCTCACGATCTTTCCGAACCATCGCCTCGTGCACCAAGTGGACGGGTTCACGCTCGAGGGGCTGGCGAAGGCGGCGGGCGCCTGGTTCGACGTGGGCCCGCTCGACGATCCCCTCCGCTTCCGTCCGACCAATCGGACCATCGGCGTCGTCGCCGGCCGGCGGGCGATGGTGTTCAGCCTGCGCGATGACGCGTTCGAGCGCCTGCCCTGGCCGCGCGGGACCTCGCGGGCCTGGCGCGGGCTGGCGGTGTCGATCCTCCACGAGGGGCTGCTCAAGCCGCTCCTCGACATCACGGACGAAAGGCTCGACGCCAAGACGCACGTCGACTACACCGCCGACCAGGCCGAGGCGGTCGGGCTGGCCGGCGCCGGACGCTGCCAGGCGGCCTTCCTCATCGCGCCGACCACCGCCGGGGAGCTGCGGGCGGTGGTGGACGGGGGCGAGCGGCTGCCGCAAAAGTCGACGCACTTCTATCCGAAGCTTCTGGACGGCCTCGTGTTCCACCGCTACGAAAAGTGAGCGAGGCGTGGCCGCGGTGTCGGAGGTGTCAAACCAGGGCATGTCGCTGGTCAATGAAAATGTCATCCCTTACTGCAACGTGAAAATGTCATCCCCCCGGGGGTATCGGCGTCCGCCGGTTCTTGGCCGCGATCGCCCACGTCGCCGCGCGTCGCCACGGATGCGAAGGCGCGGGGCGCCATCGCGCGCGCGGGGAATTTCGCGTGCGCGGGGGGGTATCGACATAGCCGCCCCCCTCTCGATCGTGCGTTGTAGCGCCTCCTGCGGGCTCGGCCCTCGCCGCGGCGGGGGTGACATCCGTCGTGAGCCCCGCCGGACGCTGCTTCTCGGCCCGCGCGAGGTCGGTGAGCGCCTCGCGCATCGCGGTGGCCTGTCGCTGGCGACGTCCCTGCCGCTCGGAGGACGGCGAGCGCCGTGGCGTGAGGACGAAGTCGGGGCCCGGACTCGGCTGCGTGGCGAGCACCCGCCCGTCGTGCAGGATGACGAGGCGGCCCTCGAGGAGTTCGCGAACCTCCACGCGCAGCCCGGCGTAGCCGCGCCCGTGCGCGCGGGACGGCAGCTGCACCCGGCGGTCGCCGAGGCGGATCGTATGGTCGCGCGCGACGACGCGGGTGTAGCGACAGCTCAGCACGAGCGCGAGATCGCGGGGCGGGCGGCGCCAGACGGCCGGGGGCGTGGCCGGGGGATGGGCGAAGCGCGGATTGAAGTCGGCGATGAACTCCGGCAGGTAGGCCTCGGCGGCCGCGGGCGTCTTGATGCCGCGCAGGCGCAGTTCGCTCGGGAGGCGATCCTGCAAGGTCGCCCACAGCCGCTCGATGCGGCCTTTGGCCTGGGGGGAATGGGCGCTGATGTAGCTGATGCCCAGGTCCTGGAACATGCGGCCCAGGTGCGTGGGGTGCCGCTCGCCGGCGAGCTGCTCCTCGAGCGTCCAGTGGCGGTCGTTGCGGACAAACACGTTTAGGCGGTCGCCGTAGACGGCGAGCGGCAGCCCATGGAGCGTGAAGACCTCGTGGAAGAGGCCCGTGTAGCCGTGCAGATCCTCGGCCTCGCGGAACGTCAGGGCGAGGATCTGGCCGGTGGCGTCATCGATGACGCCGAGCAGGGTCAGCCGCGGGCCGCGGTCTTCCAGCCAGTCGAAGGGGCTGCCGTCGGTCTGCACCAGCGCGCCCGCGGCGGCGGCCGGCGTGCGGCGGCGCCGATAGCGCGGGGCGCGGCGGGGCCGTTGCGCCGGGCGGCCCGCGGCGAGGCGCAGGCGGCGCACCGACTCCCGGCTGAGCGACAGGTGCTCGACCTCGCGCAGTTTCTCCGTGAGATGGACGTCGTTGAAGCCCTCATACACGGTGGTCATGAGGGTCGTGACCTTGGTGCGGAGCGCCGCCGGCAAGCGGTGGGCCGACGGCTGGCCACGGCTCTGGTGGCGCAGGGCCGCGGCCCCGCCCGTCTCGAGGCGGCGCTTCAAGCGCTGAAATTGCCGGACGCTCAGCCGCAGACTCTTGGCTCCTTGCCGATTGGTGATGCGTCCTGCGAGGGCGGCCCTGACCAGGCCGGCCCGGAGCAACTCCTTCCGGCTCATCGTGAAGGTCTCCATGGGGGAATGACACTTCCACGAAGGGAGCCCCCCATGACACTTTCACGTAGCAGTTACCCCATGACATTTTCATGTAGCAGCAGCA
>DASYUQ010000019.1 GCA_036001065.1 Candidatus Methylomirabilota bacterium | reverse complement strand
ACGGGGGTCCGCGATCCCTGCAGATCTGCGCGGGGAAAGGCAAGTCAGGCGTGGCGAACGGGCGGGGTCCGTCTGAGATTCAGACGAGGCGTCTAGACTCTGGACAGTTCGATGCCGTGCTGCTTGAGCTTCTGGTAGAGGGTGCTCCGGGGGATGCCCAACCGACGGGCCGCGCGCTGGACGTGGCCCTGTTCCTGGCGGAGCACGCGCTCGATATGGCGCCGCTCCAGCTCGGAGAGGGTGAGCGCCGCCTCGTCGGCCGGGGGGACCGCCCCCGACGGCCCCTCGAAGCGGAGGTCCCGGCGCTCGAGCACGTTCCGCTGGCTCAGGAGGATCCCGTGCTCGAGGACATTTCGCAGCTCCCGGATATTGCCGGGCCACGGGTGCTCCTGGAGCGCCCGCTCCGCCTCCGGGGCCAGCCGCACCTCCCCGCGTCCCAGCTCATGGCCCAGCCGGGCGAGCAGGCCTCGGGCGAGAAGCGGGATGTCCGCCGCGCGCTCCCGGAGCGGCGGGACGACGAGCGGAACCGTGCTGATCCGGAAGTACAGGTCGCTCCTGAAACGCTTCTCGCGGACCAGCCGGCCGAGGTCGTGATGGGTCGCCGCGATCAGCCGGATGTTGACTCGGCGATCGTGGATGTCGCCGAGCCGGCGGAAGCGTTTCTCCTCCAGCACCTTGAGGAGCTTGGCCTGCACCTCGAGGTTCAAGTCGCCGATCTCGTCCAGGAACACGGTGCCCCGGTGCGCGACCTCGAGCAGCCCGAGCTTGCGGCTCACGGCGCCCGTAAACGCGCCCCGTTCGTGGCCGAAGAGTTCGGTCTCCACGAACTCCCGCGACAACCCCGCGCAGTTGAGGTCCACGAACGCCTCGTTGCTCCGGGGACCGTGGGCGTGCAGCCAGCGGGCGAGCACGCCCTTCCCCGTCCCCGTCTCCCCCTGGATGAGGATGGGGCTCTCCGCCCCGACCACTTTCCCGGCCTGCTCCTCCAGGTCGCGGATCGCGGCGCTGGTCCCCACGAAGGGCGCGACCTCCTCTCGCGACTCCCGGGACCGGCCGGCCAGCTCGCGCTGGCGCTCTCGCCGCACCTCCATGACGCGCTGGAGGATGACGAGGAGCGACGGTAGCTCCACCGGCTTGGTGAGGAACTGCTCGGCCCCCTCCTTGATCGCGCGCACCGCTAGGTCGATCGACCCGTGGTCCGTCAGGATCACCACCGGTACCACGGGATCGATCCCCTTCAGACGGGGCAGCAGCGTGAGCGCATCCCCGTCCGGGAGCCGGTAATCCAGGACGGCTGCGTCCGGCGCTGAAGCCCGGAACGCCTCCTCGGCACGCCGGCCGCTGTCGGCTTCCTCGACCTCGTAGCCCTGGGCCTCGAGAAAGTCGCGGATGCCGGAGCGGACGTCGGCGTCGTCATCGATCACCAGGATTACAGGGCCAGCCATGGCGTCGCGGGGGATTTCCTACGCGCGGCCGGGCGGCAGTCGCACTGTCATCACCGTCCCGCCGTCGGGATGGTTGGCCGCGGACACCGTGCCGGCGTGCTCCTCGACGACCCGGGCGACGAGCGCGAGTCCCAGACCCGTCCCGGCTGCGCGGCGGGTGAAGAACGGCTCGAAGACCCAGGGGAGGTCGTCGCCCGCGAACCCGGGCCGGAGTCCGTGAAGCGGCACTCGATCCAGGCGCGCTTATCCTCGCGGACCGCCCGCGCCTCGACCGTCACGACCCCGCCCGAGGGCGAATGCTGGATCGCGTTCTCAAGAAGGTTCTCGAAGACCCGGGCCAGGCGCGTCCGGTCCATGGGGATCGGCGGAGGTCGCCCTCCAGCAGGCTGGTGAAGAGCGCCGGCACCCGCTGCACTTCGTCCAGGACGGCGCGCTCAGGGAGGTCGGCGACGAAGCCCACCGGATCGGCTGCGGCGGCGGCCCGCGCGACCTCGTCATCGGAGCTGAAGGAGGCGTACCCCCTGGGCTCGCCGACCACGCGGGCCAAGGTCGTCTTGCTGCACTGCCGCGGCCCGTGGATCAGGACCACCGGCGTATCGGCCAGCGCCTCGGTCAGGCGCGCTACGACGAAGCGGGGATGCAGGGCGGCGTCGGGCACCGCGGCTAATCGTAACCCTGGACCTCGGCTGATTGCAAGGTTACGGGGCGGCTGGTTGAAAGACAGCAATCCTCCACCCGGCGATCGCTCGCAGAAAGCGGCGCGGCCGCCCGCCACGCCCTGCACTCCGGGCGGCGCCGCTTTCGCGGACGCCGGTCCTCCGCGCCGACGCCGGTGGCGCGACCGTCTCGAGCGGATGCCCGTGCCCCTGCTGGCGGTCGGCGTGTTCCTCATCGCCGCGTCCCGGCCGAGCATCGCTGGGGAGCCCCCGTCAACGGCGATGTCGTCTGCGAGCGGTGAGCGCCGCGGCTGGCCCGCAACTGAGTTGCGCGGAATGCGGATTCGCGCCCACTGCTGCCCACTCCTGCCTACGTCAGCCGAACGTAAGTGCTCGAAAAACGCGATCTCGTTGTTAGATCGGGACCGTGTTATCCTCTCACCCCGACCAGCGCATTCCCGCGACAAGGAGACGGTGCATGACGAGGCTCGTGGTGGTGCTCGTGGCAGCGGCGTGCGTGTTCGCGAGCGGCTCGCTGGCCTGGGCCTTCAACTGCCCGGTCGTCATGAAGCAGGCGGGTGATCTCATCCGCAAGGCGGAGTCCGGGAAGACGAGCGCCGATACGAAGCCGCTGATCGACGAGGCGAAGAAGCTCCTCGGCGAGGCCAAGGCCCACCACGAGAATGCCAAGACCAAGCGGGATCACGCCGAGGCGGTGCGCAAGGCGAAGTTCGCCAGCGCGCTGGCCGAGGAGGCGATCGTCCTGCAGTCGCCCTAGTCGTTCCCTTCCCAGGAACGGGCGCGCTGGAGCGCCCGCCGACGCTTCTTCCGGGCCTGGGCCTGCTTTCTCTTCCGCTTGACCGACGGCTTCTCGTAATGCGCGCGCCGCTTCATCTCCTGAAAGAGCCCTTCCTTCTGCATGCGCTTCTTGAGCACCTTCAGCGCGGACTCGACCTGGTTGTCGACGACCTCGACCTTCACGCGCGGCCTCGCCAGCGAGATCGAGCGATAGCGGGGATGACGAGCGAGCGGTCGACGACGCGCATCTGCACGAGCCGCTGCGTCCCCTGAGCGACGGCCCTGACGATCGTCGGGAACGTTTCGGCCGACTCCTCGATGACTTCGCCCTCATCGTCGACGATGCGCCACCGCCAGGCGGGGCCTGCCGAGCTCGAGAATGCCGCGACCTGCATCTCGGGCGCCTCCTTACCAGCGATTCCTACCGTCTCCGCCGCCCCGGTAGCCGCCGCCGCTTCGACCGCCGCCCCCCGAGCCCGCGGGTTTGGCGCGCTCGACCTTCAGCGTCCGGCCATCCACTTCCTGGCCGTTGAACTTCTTCACCGCCGCGTCTGCCTCCTCGGCCGTCGCCATCTCGACGAAGCCGAAGCCGCGCGAGCGCCCGGTGTCGCGGTCCGTCACCACCGTGGCCGATTCAACCCCGCCGGCCTGAGCGAACAGCTCGCGCAGACGCTCGCTGGACGTGGAAAAAGACAAACCTCCGATGAAAAGCTTGTGCCCCATCGCGCACCTCCGAACAGATCTCCCGCTGTTGGCGACACTCCCTGGAACGCGGAAGAAAGCGCCAGAGCTGTGGTCTGGTGAGGCGGGGGTCCACGATGAACCGACGACCGGGCCAGACGCGACAAGTATGCCACAAATGCGCCCGAAAAGCCTTGGCACAACCCGGGGTGGGGGGAGGCCGCCCCGATTCTGAGGGCGGCTGGTGTATCGTAAGTGCTTGATGCGCCTGTAGCTCAGTTGGACAGAGCATCGGACTTCTAATCCGAGGGTCGCAGGTTCGATTCCTGCCAGGCGCACCAGCAGTCTCGCCTAGTGCCGTTCCAACTATTCGCGCCTAGGAAGGCACCGTGTACGTCGTTCGTGGACAGATTTAGTATCAACAAGTTGGAACGGCACTAGGCGTCCGCGGCGATTTCGGATATGCCGGGGAAGGGTTAGAGCAGGCCGTGATTGGTGGCGTGCGCGACTGCCTGCAGGCGGCTGTGCACGCCGAGCTTGCCCAGGAGATTCTGCACGTGGTTGCGGACGGTGGCCAG
>DASYUQ010000018.1 GCA_036001065.1 Candidatus Methylomirabilota bacterium | reverse complement strand
GGCGCCCCGCGCCTTCGCATCCGTGGCGACGCGCGGCGACGTGGGCGATCGCGGCCAAGAACCGGCGGACGCCGATACCCCCGGGGGGATGACATTTTCACGTTGCAGTAAGGGATGACATTTTCATTGACCAGCGACAGGAAGAAGTCCAGCCGGAAGCATAGTTCCGGGCCTCGTCGCCCAGGAGAGGTCTTTGTGCACCCGCTCGCCTCCACCCGGGTCTTGCTCCTGTTCGCCACGAATGCGGGGGACGGGGAGCCCGCGGTCCGCTATGATGCTGGCATCATCCAGTCTGAGTTCGTTCACGAGACCGTACGGCGTGTCTGGGGCTACGACCGCTTCCTTCCGCTGCAGGGCGAAGCCATCGCCGCCATCCTCGACGGGCGCGATTCCATCGTCGTGCTCCCCACGGGCGGCGGCAAGTCGCTCTGCTACCAGGCGCCCGCCGCGCATCTGAAGCGCCTGGCCATCGTCGTCTCGCCGCTCATCGCGCTCATGAAGGACCAGGTCGACGGTCTTCGCGAGGCGGGCGTGCCTGCCGCGTACCTCAACAGCAGCCAGACGCCGACGGAGCGCGCGGAGGTGTTCCGCGGCCTCGGCGCCGGCCGCTACCATCTGCTCTACGTCGCGCCGGAGCGCCTGGTCATGGACGGCTTCGCCGAGCGGCTGGCGCGCGCCCATCCGGCGTTCCTGGCGGTGGACGAGGCGCACTGCATCAGCCAGTGGGGCCACGACTTCCGGCCGGAGTACCGGCAGCTCCGCGTGCTGCGCGAGTGGTTCCCCGGGCTCGCGGTCCATGCCTACACGGCCACCGCGACGCCCCAGGTGCGCGCCGACATCATCGTCGAGCTGAAGCTGAAGAACCCGGCCGTGCTGGTGGGTTCCTTCGATCGGCCGAATCTGGTATATCGCGTGCGGCCCCGCACGGACCGGCTCGCCCAGGTGCTCGCCGCCATCGCGCGCCACCGGGATCAGGCCGGCATCATCTACTGCATCCGCCGCGTCGAGGTGGACGAGCTGGCGGCAGCGCTGGCGCGACGCGGGCTCCGCGCGCTGCCCTATCACGCCGGGCTCTCCGACGACGAGCGGCGCGCCAACCAGGAGGCGTTCGTCAACGAGCGGGCGGACATCGTCGTCGCGACCGTGGCGTTCGGCATGGGCATCGACCGCTCCAACGTGCGCTATGTCATCCACGCGGGCATGCCCAAGTCGCTCGAGCACTACCAGCAGGAGGCCGGGCGCGCCGGCCGCGACGGGCTCGAAGCCGAGTGCCTGCTGCTGCACAGCGGCGCCGACTATGGGCTCTGGAAATCGGTGCTGGGTGATCCGCCCCCGCCGGGCGCCCTGCGCAAGCTCGGGGAAATGTACGCGTTCTGCCAGGACGCCGTCTGCCGCCACAAGGCGCTCGTGACGTACTTCGGCCAACCGTACGACCGAGCGAGCTGCGCCGCGTGCGATGTGTGCCTGGCCGAGACGGTCCAGGGGACTGACACCGCGGGAATCTCCGCGAAGATCCTCAACGCCGCCGCCGAGCTGCGCGGCACCTTCGGCGCCACCCACGTCGCCGACGTGCTGTGCGGCGCCTCGACGGCGCGCATCGCCCAGCTCGGCCACGACCGCCTGGCGACGTACGGCAGCCTCCGCGGCGAGAAGAAGTCACAGGTCCGGGCGTGGATCGACCAGCTCATGGCCCAGGGCTACCTCGCCCGGTCCGACGCCGAGTACCCCACGCTGCTCGTCACCCTGAGCGGCCACGCCGTCCTCCGGGGCGAGAGCGCGGCGGCGCCCCTGACGAGCGCCGTCACGCCGCCGGCCGCATCGGCTGCGAAGGCGGGG
>DASYUQ010000017.1 GCA_036001065.1 Candidatus Methylomirabilota bacterium | reverse complement strand
GGCGCCCCGCGCCTTCGCATCCGTGGCGACGCGCGGCGACGTGGGCGATCGCGGCCAAGAACCGGCGGACGCCGATACCCCCGGGGGGATGACATTTTCACGTTGCAGTAAGGGATGACATTTTCATTGACCAGCGACAGGGGAGGCTGTTCCGCCGGCGAGCAGGCGCGACTTGAGTATCTTCCCCGTCGCCGCGCGGGGCAATCGGTCGAGGATGGTCACGCGCCGCGGATACTTGAACCCGGCCAGGCGCTGCTTGCAGAACGTGACGAGCGCCTCGGGCTGCTCGCGCGTGCCATCGCGCAGGGCGACGAAGGCGACGACCTCTTCGCCCAGCTCGGCGTGGGGCTCGCCCACGACGGCCGCCTCCGCGACCGACGGATGCGCCAGCAACACCGCTTCGATCTCCTGAGGGAACACCGAGTAGCCGCCTCTCAAGATGCGCTCACGCTTGCGGCCCTCGAGGCGGACGTAGCCGTCGGGGCGCACCGTCGCCAGGTCGCCGGTCCTGAACCATCCGTCGGCCAGGACCGCGCGCGTCTCCTCGGGCGCGCCGAAGTAGCCGTCCAGGGCCGCCGGCGTGCGGATCAGCAGCTCGCCGGCCGCGCCCGGAGGCAGCGGCCGCCCGTCGTCGTCCACGATGCGCACCTCCACGCCCGGCACCGGCCGGCCGATGGCGTCTGAGAAATCGGCCGGCTCGCCGGCGAGATAGGAGATCGGGCGGAACAGCTCGGTCATCCCGTACCCGCGCAGGATCCTCACGCCGATGCGCTCGCGCCACTCGCGCGCCAGCTCCCACGGGCAGGGCGCGGCGCCGGAGACGCAGAGCCGGAGGCCCGGGAGCGCAGCGTCCGTGAGCGCCGGCGAATCGAGCACGCGACGGAACATCGTCGCCACGCCGGGGAAGACGCTGATGCGATGCGTGTGGATCGCGGCCACTACCGCCTTGGGGGCGAAGCGCTCGAGGAGCACCGCGCGGGCGCCGGCCAGGAGCGGCGCCAGCAAGGCGCCGTTCAGCCCGAACGAGTGGGAGAGCGGCAGGACCGCCAGCACGGCGTCGTCGGGGCGCAGCGCCATCACCGGTCCCATCCACGACTCGACCGCGACGGCCAGCGCCCGGTGGGAGAGCATCGCGCCCTTGGGCGCGCCGGTGCTCCCCGACGTGTAGAGGATCAGCGCGGGCGCGTCCACCTCGGCGACGGTCGCCCAGTCCGCCTCGTCGCCCAGGACCTCATGGGCGACGACGCTCGGCCGGAGGTCGTCGAGGACGGCGCGCCGTTCGTCGGCGCTGAGCAGCGGGTCGAGCGGCACCACGGTCGCACCGAGCTTCAACCCGCCCAGCAGCGCCACGGCGAACGGCCAGCGATTCGGGATGGCCAGCGCGATCCGGTCGCCCGGCTTCACGCCGCGGTGGGCCAGGAACCGCGCGAAGCCGCCCGCCTGCCGGTCGAGCTGCGCATGGGTGAGCGCGCCGCCCTCCCACATCAGGGCGGGGGCGTCGGGTGACCTGCGCGCGGCGGCTTCGAGGAGCCGGGCGAAGTTCTCCGCCACGGGATGCCTAGGGCAGGTCGCGCTTGAGGTCGATCCGCTCCCAGACCTCGGGCGGCACCCGGTGGCGCGGCGTGTAGGCGCCGAGCGACGGCTTGGCCGTCGCGTCCACGCCCCACTTCGCGGTGTAGCCGTCCTCCTTGGTCGAGGGGTCGAGGTCGGAACCGCGCGCGTGGGTGACGATCGTGATGTCGCGATCGGGCTGGCAGCGCGTCGCGATCGCCCAGTTCACCTGCCGGTCGTCGAAGACGTCCACGTCGTGATCGACCACCACCACGCGTTTCATGTAGAGATCGGCGCCCAGCACCGCCAGGATCGCGTTCTTGGCCTGGCCGGGGATGCGCTGCTCCAGCGCGACGTAGCACGTAAACGGCGCCGGCACGCGCACCGCCTTGACCGTGGGCACCATCGCCCGGACCGCGCGGTAGAGGTTGGCCTCGATGGGGATCGTCGAGAGCAGCAGGTGATCGAGGTGGGCCACGGTGATGTCCTGGAAGATCGCGTCGCGCCGGTGCGTGATCGCCTTGACCTTGACGACCTCGCGCTGGCGCTCCCCCAGGCTGTAGCCGGTGAACTCGCCGAAGGGCCCCTCGGCGGTGCGCTGGTGGGGCAGGATCTCCGCCTCGATCACCATCTCGGCGTGCGCGGGCACGAGCACGCCGGAGGTCTCGCAGCGGACCAGCTCGAGCGGCTCGCCGAAGAGCCCGCCGATGATGGCGCGCTCGTCCTCGTCCACCGAACCGATGGCCAGCGCCCCCAGCGCGATGGCCGGGTGGACGCCGATGGCGAAGGCCACCGGCAGCGGCTCATCACGCGACTCCGCGATCCGGTGGAACTCCCACAGGTGCTTTCCGAGCGTGAGGTGGATCGACGTGGTGTCGCGCCCCTTGAGCATGAGGCGGTTGTAGGCGCAGTTCCAGACCTCCGCGGTCGGGTCCCTGGCGAATGAGACCGCCGCGGTGAGGAAGACGCCGGCGTCGCCCTCGTGGTGGACGATCTGGGGCAGGTCCTGGAGGTTGATGTGGCCGCCCTCGAGGACGACCTCCTTCACGGGCCCGGTGGCCACGACGCGCGGCGGGATGGGCTTGTCCATCGCGTGGAGATAGCTCGGGAGCAGCTGGTCGGGCGCCGCGTTGATGGCCAGCGCCAGTCGCGCGCGGCTGGCGTGGAGGTTGGTGAGGACGGGGAAGCGTGTCCCTTTCACCTTCTCGAAGAGAAACACCGGGCGGCGCTTCA
>DASYUQ010000016.1 GCA_036001065.1 Candidatus Methylomirabilota bacterium | reverse complement strand
TAGAGCGTGATGAAGATGAACCGGTAGCCCAGGTCGCCCAGCTCCCGGAACAGGAACGGGTTCGGGTCCGTGCTCCACCGGAACGACGAGGAGTAGTTGAAGGCGAGCGGCAGATCCGGGTGCGTGTGTCGCATCGCCTTGGCGAAGGCCACGGCCGGCTCCCGGCTGGCGTTGGAGAGTTCGCACCAGACGAGGTCGGCGCCGGCGTCGGCGTAGGCCCGACCCCGCCAGACCGCCTCCTCCAGGCTGCCGCCGACCGCGCCGTAACCGTCCGTCCGCGCGATGATCACGAAGTCGGGGTCGAGGCGGTTGCGGACGTCCACGGCCGCGCGGAACTTGCCGACGGCCTCCTCGCGGCTCACCAGTGTCTTGCCCGCGATGTGGCCGCACCGTTTCGGGAATCGCTGGTCCTCGATGTGGACGCCGGCCACGCCCGTCTTGACGAACTCCTGGACGGTGCGCATCGTGCTGAGGGCGTTGCCGTAGCCGTCGTCGGCGTCGGCGATGATCGGGATGCCCACGGCGCTGGCGATCATCGATGCGATGCGCGTCATCTCCGTCATCGTGAGAAAGCCCATGTCGGGCCACCCGTTCGCCAGCGCGACGGAGTAGCCGCTCATGTAGATGGCCTTCATGCCGACGCGCTCGGCGATCTGGGCGTCGAGCGGCGAGTAGACGCCGCCGGTGAAGACGTACTCCTCGTCCTTCAGCAGCTGCCGAAACTTCCTTCCCATGTTCTCCACGGTTCGAGGCTCCTTGCTCAGGCCGACGCGGCCAGGGAGGTGGCGCACCAGCGGCAGTAGGTCTTGGTGTCGATTTCGAGCGCGCAGCTCCGGCAGCAGCGCATCCCGCACTCCTGGCAGCCGATCTGGCCGGACGGGTGATCGTGTGTCATGCCGCACTCGCATGTCATGGCGTCGCCCTCCTCACTGCAGATCGAAGGGACCGCCGACACGGACCGTGGTCACGCCGAGCAACGACCGCGCGCAGCCCCCACAGTACGTGACCGATTCGAGATGGACGGCGCAGGCCGGGCAGCAGCCCACGCCGCAGTCCAGGCAGGCTAGGTGGTGAAAGGCAAAGTGGACTTCGCTCCCACAGCCGCAGCTTCCGCCCATTGGCTCCTCCGGGTGGATCGGCGTTGCTGGGCTGTGCTTCTACAAGAGCCGTTCCAATCTTAAGGACCTGAAAACATTTGTAATTTTTAATGTCATGGCCTTTCTAGTGAGTCTTTTATGTCTCATCAAAATACCCGTGTTTATTCTGGAGTAACCATATAAATACCTATATTTACTGTTCTTTATCCCTTAGGAGGCAGTGAGACCTTAGAGACTCACTAGTGAGTCTTTTGTGTCTCGTTGCGGAACGTGTCGGGGTTAATGGCGTATTTCACGAGCAATCGATGAAAATTTCTGCGGGTGATCCGCCCCGCCTTTGCGGCCACCGAGACATTGCCGCGGCTCTCCCTGAGCAGTCGCATGATCGCCTGCCGCTCGAATTCGCGGATCAATCGCTCTTTGCCTGCCGGCAGCCCCTCCTTGGCGGACATCGGCAGGCTCGCCCGCTCTTGCAGATGGAGGGGTAGGTGGTCGGACTCGATCGACCGTCCGGCGGCGAGCACCACCGCGCGCTCGACGATGTTTTCGAGCTCGCGGAGGTTTCCCGGCCATGCGTAGCGCTTCATGAGATCGAGCGCCTCGGCTGAGACGCGCTCGACCTTCTTGTTGACCTTCGCCTCGGCCTTCCGGAGGAAGTGATAGGCGAGGACGGGGATGTCCTCCACCCGCTCGCGCAGCGGCGGGAGGGTGATGGTGAAGGTGTTGAACCGGTAGAAGAGGTCTTCCCTGAACTCGCCCCCCCGCAGCGCGGCTTCCAGATCCCGGTTGGTCGCCGCGATCACACGGACCCGGACGCGGCGCGTCACCACCTCGCCGACGGGCTTGATCTCGCCCGCCTGCAGCACCCGCAGCAGCTTGCCCTGCATCTCCAGCGGCATGTCGCCGATCTCGTCGAGGAAGATCGTGCCGCCGTCGGCCTTCTCAAAGAGCCCGACCTTGTCGGTGACGGCCCCCGTGAACGCGCCGCGCCGGTGGCCGAACAATTCCGACTCCATGAGAGTCGGCGTCAGCGCCGTACAGTTGACCGTGAGCAGGGGCTTGTCGCGCAGGGGCGAGTACCTGTGGATCGCGCGAGCCACCAGCTCCTTGCCCGTCCCCGACTCGCCGCGGATCAGGACGGTGGTGGGCGTGGGTGCCACGCGGGCCACCATTTCGGCCACTTCTCTCATCTTGGGGTTCTGGCCGAGGATGAAATCGCCTTCGGCCTGCGCCTGGAGCTCCCGCACCACCAGCGAGTAGCGGTCCTCCAGCTCCTCCGAGCGCTTGCGCTCCGCCAGGAGGTCCCACATGAACCGGGCGCCGATCCCGCCCATGACCTCCGTGGTCGGCGGTTTCAGCCGGAGAATGGCCTGCTGGACCTCGGCGCTGCCGGTGACGTCGATGATGAGGTCGGCACGCGGGTCGGTGACGAGCTCACGGAAGTCGGTGGTGACCGGCACGTTGAGGCGGCGGGCCAGCTCGATCCCCGGGGCCCAGGCGTTCAGGTCTGCGATGCCCAGGATCGAAACGGTCGGGTCGCCGGCGAACATCTCCAGGAGGGCGCGTCCCCCCTTGCCCGCGCCGACGATCACCACCTTTGTCACGCCCTAGACCATACCACCCCGAGGCGGTAGGGGGTTCGAGCGCCGGCTCCGCCGGCACAATCTTGTTCCGGGGGGAGGCCTCGGAGGGGGCCGTAACGCCCGCCGAGGCTAAAAGGGCTGGGGCTGCCGGTGAAAGTCCGCGATGTTCTCGAAGCGGGCGTACTGGGGTAAGAACACGACCTTCACCGTACCCACGGGGCCGTTGCGCTGCTTGCCGATGATGAGCTCCGTGATGTTCGCCTCGTCCGGCGGCAGGTCTTCCTTGTAGAGCGAGGGCCGGTAGAGGAACAGGATCAGGTCCGCGTCCTGCTCGAGCGCCCCGGATTCCCGGAGGTCGGAGAGCTGGGGGCGGAAGTCGCGCGTGGCCCGGGACTCGACCGCGCGCGAGAGCTGGGACAGCGCGACGACGGGCACGGTCAGCTCCTTTGCGAGCGCCTTGAGCGAGCGCGAGATCTCCGAGATCTCCTGCTGTCGGCTCTCCTGCGCCGCCCGGCCCCGCATGAGCTGGAGGTAGTCGATGACGAGCAGATCGAGGCCGTGCTCGGCCTTCATCCGGCGCGCCTTGGCTCGCGCCTCCAGCACCGTGAGACCCGGAGAGTCGTCGATGAAGATGGCGGCCTCGCTCAGCCGGCCGGCGGCGGCCGTCAGGCGGTGCCAATCGGAGGCGCTCAGACGCCCCGTACGCACCCCCTGGGAGTCCACCTTGGCCTCCGAGCAGAGCATACGCTGCACGAGCTGCGGTGCCGACATCTCGAGGCTCAGCACGAGCACCTTGCCGTGCAGCGCGACGCCGACGTGCTGGGCGACGTTCAACGCGAAGGCCGTCTTGCCCATGCTCGGCCGCCCCGCGATGATGATGAAGTCGGAGGGCTGCAGCCCCGAGGTCTCGAGGTCGAGCTTCTCGAAGCCGGTAGCCACGCCGGTGACGTGCTCTTTGCGCTCGTACAGGCGTTCGATGTACTCGAAGGTGTTCTTGAGGATCCTGCCGATGGGCAGCGCGCTGCCCTCCAGGCGCCGCTCGGCCAGACCGAAGATCCGGCGCTCGGCGTCGTCGACCAGGTTCTGCACGTCCTCTTTGGCGTCGAAGGCCTGGGCGATGATCTGGGTCGACGTCTGGATCAGCTCGCGGAGCACCGCCATGTCGCGCACGATGCCCGCGTAGGCGTTGAGGTGCGCCGCGATGGAGGCGTGTTCGACCAGCAGGGCCAGCGCCGCGGGCCCGCCGACGGCGTCGAGGACTCCCTGGCGGCGCAGCTCCTCGCTGAGCGTGATGAGGTCAACCGGTTCGCCTCGATCGAACAGCCGGAGCATCGTCTCATAGATGCTCCGGTGACCCTCGGTGTAGAAGTCGGAGGGACGCAGGATCTCGATCACGCGCGGCAGGGTCTCCCGTCCCTCGAGCAGGACGGCGCCCAGGACCGCGCGCTCAGCGTCCAGGTTGTGCGGAGGGATCCTGGACGGGTACTCGACCAACGGGGTGTCGCTACTCGCGAACGACGTTGACTTTGAGGTGCGCCGTGACCTCAGGATGCAGCCGTATGGCGACGGCGGCCTCGCCCAGCGCCTTGATCGGCTCCTCGAGCTGCACCCGCCGGCGCTCGATCTTCAGCCCCTGGGCGGCGAGAAAGTCGACGACGTCCTGGGGCGTGACCGAGCCGAAGAGCTTGCCTTCCTCGGATGCCTGGCGCCGCTCCTCGTAGACGAGACTCTCGATCCGCGCCTGCAGCGCCTCGGCGCCGGCCTTGACCCGGCTCGCCTTGGCTTCCTGCTGCTTCTTGATGTGCTCCAGATTCGTGAGGTTGCCCTCGGTGGCGCTGAGGGCGAGCTTCTTCGGGATGAGGAAATTGCGGGCGTAGCCGTCCGAGACGTCACGGACCTCGCCCCGGCGACCCACCTTGGCGATGTCGTCGAGCAGAATGACCTTCATGGCGCTACTCCGTCGCCACGTAGGGCAGCAGCGCGACCGTGCGCGCCCGCCTCACTGCGTGCGTCAGCTGCCGCTGGTGGCGGGCGCAGCTTCCGGAGATACGACGCGGGATGATCTTGCCGCGCTCGGTGACGAAGCCGCGCAGGCGGCGCACATCCTTGTAGTCGACGCTGTCGACCTTGTCGACGCAGAACTTGCAGACCTTCCGCCGGCCGAACCGGCGGCGTTTGACGGGCTTGGGCGGCGTCGGAATAGCGGCTTCCTCCTTCTAATACGTGCCACCGCATGGCTTTCTGTGGCGTCAGCCGGTGACGATCTCTACGGCCCTGCGAGTATAAGCCAGGAGGTATTGTGTGCTCAACTTGTGCGCCGGCATGTGCGCCGGCATGCAGTCAACGGCCAGAAGACTTCTCCCTCTCCCAGACGTCCATGATTTGTCCCAGATCTCTGATTTGTCCCAGATCTTTGCGAACAGTGCGAACGGCAAAATCAACGAATCGCTTCCAGTCCGAGAGCCTACTGCGCAATCTCCTCACCATGAAACCAAATGGCGGATCGCCTGTCGGTCGCTCTGACGACGCATACGTGATCAGCATTAATGGACTGTCGTTCGCGCAATCGAAATTCTGCGCTTCGTCGCTCGCGAGAATTTCAAGATTGATGCGGCCGCGCGCGATCAAGAAGCGGGTTTAATGCCTCGCCCTCCTCCTGTTACCTGTTCGAGCGCCGGCTTTGCCGGTGCCATCCTCCGGCGGGGGGAGGTCTCGGAGGGGGCCGTCGAGGCCCCCTCCGATGTTAGAAGGGGACGTCGTCTTCCCCGGCCGGCGCGTCCTCGGCAAAGGGCGGTGCCGCCGGGACGGCGGTGGGAGCGCCTTTGGTCCGGCTCATGAACTGCACGCGCTCGGCGACGACCTCGGTGACGGTGCGCTTCTGCCCGTCCTTGCCCTCCCAGTCGCGGGTCTGCAGGCGGCCCTCGACGAAGATCTGGCTGCCCTTGTCGAGGTACTCGCCGCAGCTCTCGGCCTGCTTGCCCCAGACCACCACGGTCAGGAAGCAGGTGTCTTCCCGCTTTTCGCCGCTCTGCGTCGTGTAGTTGCGGTTCACGGCCATCCTCAGATCCGCGACGGCCGTACCGCTGGGCGTGTAGCGCAGCTCCGGAGGACGGGTCAGGTTCCCGATCAGAAGAACCTTGTTGAGGCTCGCCATCAGCCGACCTCCTCAAGCACTTCTGGAGTCTTTGCCGGCCGAGCCTTTTTACGGAGGGGCACCCGCGTGCTCAGGAAGCGCAGCACGTTCTCGTTGAGGCGGAGCTGCCGCTCGAACTCCTTCACCATGGAAGGCTCGGCCGCGACCGCGAAGACCGCGTACGTTCCCTCGCGCTGCTTGCGGATGTCGTACGCGAGCCGGCGCTTCCCCCAGTTCTCCACGTTCGTGACCTCGGCCCCCAGCGCCTTGACCTGCTCGCCGAGCTGCGTCAGCAGCGTGGCAACCTCCTCGTCGGTCGGCCGCGGGTCGATGATCACGAGAATTTCGTAAGGCCGCAGTGCACTCACCCCCTTATTTAAGCGCCTAAGGCTATCAAACATCTCCGGATGGAGCAAGGTCAACGCTGCAAAACAGATACGGCCCGGGCCGATTTCCCGACCCGGGCCGCCGCCCGCGCATCGCGCGGGCTCAACCTCGCTGAACTCACACCAGCGTCGGACTCACCCCTCGCGCCTAGTGCCGTTCCCACTTGTTGATACTAAATCTGTCCACGAACGACGTACACGGTGCCTTCCTAGGCGCGAATAGTTGGAACGGCACTAGTACATATCTCCGTGCGGCATCGCCGGCGCGCCGCCCGCGGGCTTCTCCTCCGGGATATCCGTGATGAGCGCCTCCGTCGTGAGCAGCAGCGAGGCGATCGACGCCGCATTCTGCAACGCCACCCGCTCCACCTTGGTGGGATCGATGACGCCCGCCTGCAGCATGTCGACGTAATCCATGGCCTCGGCGTCGTAGCCCCGCGTGGGCACGGTCTCCGCCTTGACCTTCTCCACGATCACGCTGCCCTCGACCCCGGCGTTCTCGACGATCTGGCGGATGGGCTCCTCGCAAGCGCGCCTGACGATCGTGGCCCCGACCTTCTCGTCGCCTTCCAGCTTGAGCCTGTCGATGGCCTTGGACGCCCGGAGCAGGGCCACGCCGCCGCCGGGCACGATGCCTTCCTCGACGGCCGCGCGGGTCGCGTTGAGCGCATCCTCCACGCGCGCCTTCTTCTCCTTCATGGCCGTCTCGGTCGCGGCACCGACCTTGATCACCGCCACGCCCCCGGCCAGCTTGGCCAGCCGCTCCTGGAGCTTCTCGCGATCGTAGTCGGAGGTCGTCTCGTCGATCTGGGCCCGGATCTGCTTGATGCGGCCCTCGATCGCCGACTGCTTGCCGGCGCCCTCCACGAGGGTGGTGTTGTCCTTGTCCACGACCACCTTCTTGGCCTTACCGAGATCGTCCAGCTTGATGTTCTCCAGCTTGATGCCGAGATCCTCGGTGATGGCCTTGCCGCCGGTGAGGATGGCGACGTCCTCCAGCATGGCCTTCCGGCGGTCGCCGAAGCCCGGCGCCTTCACCGCGCAGCAGTGCAGCGTGCCGCGCAGTTTGTTGACGACGAGCGTGGCGAGGGCCTCGCCCTCCATGTCCTCGGCGATGATCAGAAGCGGCCGGCCCGCCCGGGCCACCTGCTCGAGGAGCGGCAGCATGTCCTTCATCACGCTGATCTTCTTCTCGTGGATGAGGATGAGCGCGTCTTCCAGAATGCACTCCATGCGCTCCGGGTCGGTGACGAAGTACGGGGACAGGTAGCCGCGGTCGAACTGCATGCCCTCGACCACGTCGAGCACGGTGTCGGCGGACTTCGACTCCTCGACCGTGATCACGCCGTCCTTGCCGACCTTCTCCATCGCCTCGGCGATGAGGTTGCCGATGGTCTTGTCGTTGTTGGCCGCGATCGTCGCGACCTGAGCGATCTCCTTCTTGTCCTTGGTCGACTTGGAAAGCTTCTTCAGCTCCTCGACCACGGCGTCCACGGCCTGCTCGACGCCCCGTTTGAGCCCCATCGGGTTGGCGCCGGCCGTGACGTTCTTGAGCCCTTCGCGGAAGATGGCCTGGGCGAGCACGGTGGCCGTGGTCGTGCCGTCGCCCGCCACGTCGGAGGTCTTGGTGGCGACCTCCTTCAGCATCTGCGCGCCCATGTCCTCGTACGGATCCTTCAGCTCGATCTCCTTGGCGACCGTGACGCCGTCCTTGGTGATCGTCGGGCTGCCGAACTTCTTGTCGATGACTACGTTGCGGCCCTTCGGGCCCAGCGTGGCCTTTACCGCCGAGGCCATGATGTTGACGCCTCGGAGCAGGGCCGCCCGGGCCTCGTCGTCGAATTTCAGCTGCTTCGGCATCGGTCCCTTCCCTCCTTGGGGTGGTTACTCGAGGATGGCGAGGACGTCTTCCTCGCGCAGGATCAGGTATTCCTTGTCGTCGATCTTGACCTCGGAGCCGGAGTACTTACCGAACAGGATGCGGTCGCCCGCCTTCACGTCGAGCGGGAGCTTCTTTCCGTCCTCCGTCACCTTCCCGTTCCCGACAGCGATGACCTTCGCCTCCTGCGGCTTCTCCTTGGCGGTGTCCGGGATGATGATGCCGCCCCGGCGAACCTCCTGCTCCTCGAGGCGTTCCACGAGGATGCGATCGTGCAGCGGACGAATCTTCATAGATGCCTTGCCTCCTTTTTCTGTGGTAGACGCCGACTTGGCCTTAGTGCTGGTTGCCTTGGCCATGAGATCGTCCTCTCGCAATAGCTATTAGCACTCGACAAAAGCGAGTGCTAATATAGCCGCCGCCTGGGGGTCGATCAAGCAGAAAATCTGGGGGGGCGGGATGGCAAAAAGTATATTTATTTCAAACACTTTACCGCAGGATGCGCTCGGTCTCGTACCCAAGGAGTTCACGGTCGACCTCCACAACACCGACCATCCGCTCCCCAAGGCGGAGCTCGTGGCCAGGCTCAAGGGCAAGGACGGACTGATCTGCCACATCATCAGCGCCATCGACGAAGAGGTCCTGGGCGCCTCCCCGAACCTCAAGGTGGTGGCGAACGTCGCCGTGGGCTACAACAACATCGACGTCGCCGCGGCGCGCCGCCGGGGCATCATCGTGACCAATACCCCCGACGTCCTCACCGAGACCACCGCGGATTTCGCCTGGGCCCTCCTCATGGCCGCCGCCCGCCGCACGGTGGAGGCCGACCACTATGCCCGGTCGGGGGAATGGAAGCGGTGGCAGTGGGACCTGCTGTGGGGCATGGACGTTCACGGTAAGACGCTGGGCATCCTGGGCTTCGGCCGGATAGGCCGGGCGGTGGCGCGCCGCGCAGGCGGCTTCGCCATGCGCGTCGTCTACCACGACGCGGTGCGGGCGGACGCCAGCGTCGAGCGCGAGCTCCGCGCGACGCACGTTGATCAGGACACGCTGCTGCGGGAGTCGGACTTCGTCACCATCCACACGCCGCTCTTGCCCGAGACCCGGCACCTCATCGGCGAGCAGGCGCTCCGGAAGATGAAGAAGACCGCCATCCTGGTGAACGCCGCCCGCGGCCCGATCGTGGACGAGGCGGCGCTGGCGCGCGCGCTGAGGGAGGGGTGGATCGCGGGGGCCGGGCTCGACGTCTTCGAGGAGGAGCC